>CAZQEG010000017.1:0-12113 GCA_964591575.1 uncultured Thermoplasmata archaeon | reverse complement strand
ACCATGGGCGAAGAAGAGTTCGACTACGATTCCCTCCTCAATTCGGCATACGAAGCGGTTCCCGACACTATCAAGAGCGGCGAAAGGTTCGAGATACCGAAGATAGATGCGATATACGAGGGAAGGATGACCATTATCAAGAATTTCTCGGATATCTGCGAGAAGATAAGAAGAGAGCCGAAGGATGTCCTGAAATATCTGCTGAAGGAACTTGGGAGCGCCGGTGAACTGGACGGAAGGAGGGCGGTGTTAAAATCCAGAATACCTAAGGCGAGCCTTCAGAACAGGTTTAATTCCTATGTTGAAACATACGTTATCTGTTCGGAGTGCGGGAGACCTGATACGGAGCTCATAAGAGAAGGTAGGGTTCTCATGCTGAAATGCGATGCCTGCGGTGCGAAGAGGCCGATTACCGTCAGGAAAGGCCCGGCCCATACGGAAAAACCGAAAGCCCTTATTGTTGTCGGAAACATATATGAGGTGAGCATAGAAAGCACGGGAAAAAGAGGCGACGGCATAGCGAGGATGGGCAAATTCGTGATATATGTAAAGGGAAATTACAGGAAAGGAACCAGACTCAGGGTGAAGATAGATAAGATAAACGGGACCAATGCGTTTGCAACGGCCGTACCCTAGACAACCTGAAGTTCTACGGTATTTCCCCTTCTGTCAAAGGCCATCCAGCTTTTTTCGGTATATGGATAGGCGACGATGATGTGCACGCTGCCGTACCTGTCGAAGAGAGCAAGGTCTGCCTGTGAGGGGTGAAAGTTCGGGGATGGGTGGCTGTGAATTACGCCAACGACTGAAAAATCAACGGGTTTCATATAGAACGGTATGCTTGCGCTCCTATCCGCACCTATCGTGCCGGGTATGAAAAGAAGTTCGATGATGAGCCCGTCCCTTGCTCGCATGAGGGCCGCAAATTCCTTCGGATAATTGTCCTTTGCGACTTCAAGGGCCATTTTCAGGGTAGCCCTCTTTATCCCGTATACTTTCATGCGGGGGCATCCTCCGCAAGCTTTTAATCTTTGCTTCATATCGCCGAGCATGGAAATCAAGGAGATAGAGATAGAGAAACCGGATGAGATGAACGTGATAATCGGCCAGTCGCACTTCATAAAGACAGCTGAAGACCTCTACGAGGCAATAATAAGCACGGTGCCGCACATGAGGTTCGGAATCGCATTTTCGGAGGCATCTGCCGAGAGGCTTGTACGAGTGGAAGGAAACGATGAGAATCTGAAGGAATTGGCTGCGAGAAACGCCCTGAAGGTGGGAGCCGGTCACAGCTTTTACATATTCATAGAAGAGGGCTATCCGATAAACATACTGCGGGCAATAAAACAGGTTTCCGAGGTATGCGGTATCTTTGCTGCAACATCCAACAGAATCTCGGTCATCGTGGCGGAGAATGACAGGGGCAGGGGAATACTCGGCGTCATAGACGGATATGGGCCGAAGGGCGTGGAAAATGAAAAGGAGATAAAAGAGCGCAGGGAGTTCCTGCGAAAGATAGGCTACAAGTTCTAACCGGAAACCGTTTTTTCCATGATTATCTTTTTTTCTCCCTCTTTCAGTATCTCCGTGTTAAGAACTATGAAGATAAAGAAGTTTTTGCTCTCGCTCTCCTCTTTCAGATAGTCCAGAAAGCGCATGACCGAGTCGAAGCTGTTCTCCGATATCATGGAATCCACCGCATCGATTATTATTGCTTTCTTTCCCTCCGAGCTTACGAATTTATCGACGGTAAGAGCTATCTTGTCGAGTTCGTTGGGCCTCAGGGCTTTCTTTGCGCTCCCGGAAACCATGTGTATCTCTGCGTTTTTCAGGCCGTATGTGGTTTTTATCTTCTTCGATGACTCCCTTGTTAGGCACAGGATACTATCCAGAGAACCGGAAATCTCTTTCATATCACGATAAGCCGCATCCATGTCCCTGTACAATCTCAGGCCTTCGGTGATATTCTTCTTCTCTTCCGAACTTTCGCCGATGAATTCTTTCACAAGCTCCGCAAGTGCCCTGCTCATCCGGGGTATCTTGGCAATATCGGCAACATCGGCTTTTTTCAGGGAATCTATGCTGTGGTAGCCGGCATCGTATATTTTCCTCGCCTTTGAAGGCCCTATGCCCTTTATCTTTGTGATAAGAGATACGAACTCATCTTCCGACATCTCTTCAATCTTTTCTTCTTCCGGTTTTTTCGGTCTGGCACCCGCGCCTTCGAGAAGTATCTCGGCGAGAGCCCTGCTCATCCGGGGTATCTTCAATAAATCCTCGACGCTTGCCTTTTTCAGGGATTCCTGATCATGATAACCTGCTTTGAATAACGCTCTGGCAAGAGAAGGGCCTATCCCCTTTATATCCGAGAGCATCTTTATGAAATCCTCCTCGGCTTCTGTCGGGCGCTCTTCTTCCGGCTTTTCCTCCTTTTCCTCTTTTTCTTTCAGGCGAAGAGGCAGTCCGCATTTGGGGCAAACATCGGCAGGTTCATCCAGGACTGCGCCGCAGGCAGAGCAGCGGTACTTTCCCTCACCGAATTCCTCAAGAACGGCGCCTCCCGAAAAATTCTTCTCCATATATGTGGAGATCTTCTTGGCCATTCCGGAATTCACGCCTGGTATCTGGGAGAGGTCTTCCGGGGATGCGGAAAGAAGGGATGCGAGATTGGTGTAACCGGCATCGAAGATCGCTTCGGCTCTCTGTCTGCTGACACCCGGTATCTTCGACATAACGGAGATCATCTCTTCCCAGTACAGGGGAACTATACCGATAATGACCCTTTCACCTTCGATGGCCCACTCGACTATATATTCTCCCTCGATTCCCTCCTCATTTGTGAGAATGACCTCCCTTGACCGGGTTATGTCAGCTATTTCTTCCCCCCATCTTTCCACGGCTTCCTCTATCTTTTCATCACCGGAGATATACAGGTCAATGTAGTCCAGAAACCTCAGGTTCAGGTCCTTTCTCATATCCTGGACCATTCGAACTATCTGTTTCATCCTGCCTTCCACGAAAAGGCTCTCCTCTCTCCGCACATCGAGATAGACACTGCCGTCGAGAAAGTTCTGGTCGACCACATAGTCGGGAAGGCTGGAAATGAAGCGGACCATGTTCGGTAGGATCTTGATAAGCTGCCCCTCTATCCCGAGATAGTACTCTCCTTTCTTTATTCCTTCGCGTATCTTCTTTGCAGGTCTGTTTTTGAGCATGACCGCTATCCTGCTGGACCACTGCCTGTACACCAGCCCTATAGCATCCGGATTCGGCTCAACCTCGAGCATCATCTCCTCCCATTCCTGCGCCGGAGGAACTACCTCTATGGACCTTATGTTAAGTTCTTCCCTGATGAAATCTCCGAAAAGTTCCACCGCTTCGACGACCTCTCTCGATGCCGCTTTGACCACCATGCGCTCCATAGGCCATCTTACGGCAATCCCGGCTTTCCTTCTCGCTGTTCTTCCGGAGCGGATTATGTCCATGGCTATTTCCATCCTTATCTCGAGATTCCTGTCCATAAGCAGTTTGTTGGGCACATCTATGGAGTCGCTGTGGACGCTTGTCTCCTTTCCTCCGAGATTAAGATATATCTCTTCCGCAATGTGAGGGGCGAAAGGTGCCATGAACTTCGTGCATATCAGGATTGCCTCGTAGAGCGCTCTGTAACCTGCAAGAACCTCCTTTCTGTCGAGATCTGCGGATTTTATACGGCTTCTTACCGAGCGAAGGTACCATCTTGAGACCGTCCTTATAAGAGATTCGAGCGCCTCTACGGCATCGTCCGGGCTCAGTCCGTCCATTGCCCTGATATATTCGTCCTTCTTTCCTTCGATAACGGAAAGAATCCACCTATCCTGAGGAAGCCCGTATTCGTGAACGGTTTCCAGAGAGACCTCCTCGGGTTTGAAATCGGAGATTGTGAAATAGGTCGCCACGAACCTGTGAAGATTCCACAGCGTATTGAAGACCTTCTTTGCCTCTTCCAGCGCATCTTTTCCCATTCCTCGGCTTTCCCACGGTTTTTTATACTTTAAAAGCGCATATCTCACGATATCGGCGCCGTGTATGTCCAGAAGCCGGGAAATGCTCTTTTCCTTTTTTCCCGTATCTATGTTTCCGGTTCCCAAGACCTTTTCGAAGGGAGCCTTTTCAAAGATGGCTGCGGATGCCGAAAGCTGAGAATATATCCATCCGCGGGATTTTTTGAGAGGTTCCACCACCAAATCGGCCGGCCACCATCTTTTGAAGTCGCTTTCCATAGCCGGATAATGAAGCTGCCCCCATGATGCGCACATCGCCGCAAAATCGGAGGAGAGCACATCTTCGACCCTTTTCATTGGTTTTCCGCATTTGCTGCATGGTACTGTGTATCTGTCGGCCCACGGCCTCTGAAGTCCCATGCCTACCTTGAATTCCGGGGATTTATCCTCCAGTTCTCTGGCGGAGCCTATTATCTCCGTGTTCCCGCAGGAGCAGACCCACACCGGCATAGGCACGCCCCACAGCCCTTTCTTCGATATCGGAATGGGGGGCGTCGAATGCATCCAATCATAATCTCCGCCCATCATCCATGCTGGTCTCCAATCCACTTCGGAAGATATCTCTTCCGTCTTTTCTCCGATATTTGCCGGTTTGAAGGCCCATTCCTCCGATATCCTCGGTATCGTTCTCGAGCCGCATCTTTCGCAGTACCGCACGCTCTCCCGCACATCATACGGTGAAAGCGCCATGCCTGTGTTCACAAGGTCTCTGATGATTATGGACTCCGAATCGAATATGAGAAATCCCGAGTACTTCCCGGTCTCATCTCCAAGGGATCCGTCTTCTCCCACGGGTGTGAGTATGGGGATATCGTTTTTTTCAGCGAGCGCAAGGTCATGTGCGGAATGTGCGGGAACTATGGGCTTTATTCCGGTACTGCCTCCCGACCTTCCGGCAATAATTCGGTCTATCCTCAGGTCCTCGGACTCCATCTCGCTTATGTCTATGACGCCTTCCTCCTCAAGAGAGCCGAAGAGGGGATGGGAGTATCTCATACCTACGAGTTTGTCCCCTGTTATCTCCCCGGTAACCCTGTAATCCATAATCCCCGAGTTCTTCAGGACCTCCTTTCGCTCCTCGGAGCCTATTATAATCTTTTCTTTGCTATTCTTTATCTCAATAACAGAATATTTTTTTGAGGGGATGACTTCGAGTGCAAGTGTGGCCGTAATCCGCCAAGGCTCCGAGAACCACGACACAAGGTAGCTTTTCTCCCTCTTTTTCAGCGGAAATTTGACATATATGCCTCTTTTCCAGTCCATCTCCGTTTTTATCTCTGATTTTGACAGGAAGGTCCTGCACTGAGGGCACCAGTGTGATATCCCTCTGAATCTTCCGAGGAGTCCTCTGGAATTCAGCTCTTTAAAGGTATACCATACGGCTTCCGCATATTTGTTATCGAGGAATGTGTAGTGGCGCTTCCAATCCAGCCATACCGCCATTTTTTTGAAGAAGTCAGCCATATCTTCTCCGATGTTCTTCGCTTCCTTCCTGCACTGCCTGATATATTCTTCCGAGTTCTTCGGCTCTTCATCCGGGGACAGGCCCATCCTCTCTCTGGCATCCATCTCGGCCTTCGGGTCATATCCCCATATACCTGCCGTATCCTTCACATTCCATCCACGCATCCGGAGGTGCCTGAGCAGAGAATCCTTAACAATCATCGAATAGATGAATGATGCATCCCCCATATCTCCGTGCTGGTGAGGTGAGTCCAGAAAATAGAGGTCCTTACCTTTTGATCTTTTCTCTTTGGACCTTTCATACGCCTTTTTCTCGTCCCAGAACTGCCTTATCTCCCGTTCCGTTGAAAGCGGGCTGTATTTCGATGGTATGTCTCCGTTCATCTTTCTCACCGGAGCATACTCTTCATGTATTAAATCTCTTTTGAAGGGAGCGGAAAATCAGTGCTGCTTCTTCGCGAGCCTCTGCTGGATAGCAGAATAGCGCTCTTTTATATGCTCTTCCTGCCTTTCCATGGATTTTATTCTGACTTCAAGTGTCTCTTTCTTCTCTTCCAGCTCCTTTTTGAGGGCCTCTATATCCTTTACCCTGAAGGACAGATTTCCGACATTCCTATATACGGGCGTTTTGTCATCAATCTTTGAAAGTTCTTCGAGTGTTACCTCGACCTCCTTTTTCTGGGTCTCCAATTGATATTTCTGGGTGGTTATCGTCTGGAGCTGCTGCTGGAGCTGCTGGGCTTCCATTATATCATTCTGCATTTTAGGGCTCAATTCCATTATTATTCCTCCATAGCTTTTTTTGTCTGATATGCCGCGGATATCCATCTGAGGCGGGATGAAAGGGCGGCTCGCAGGGCTGCGGTGTCATCCGCAATTATCTCAATTCGAAATATTCCACCGGACCGGGAGGTTCTCACGGATGAGCGCGAAACATCCTCCTCTGTCTCGGGTCTGAGAGCTTTTTCAATCTCGGGAAAGCCTTCTATCTTTATGACCGCAGAGCGCATATCATCTGGCTTTGAGGCGCTTCTTTATGTTCGGCCTTTTCTTATAGAATATCCGAGAACCGCAGTATTTGCACTTCATTCCGACTTTGTTCATTTCGGTGCTTTCGATATCCCTTTTGCATACGGCACATATGTACTCGCTCATACGGACTCCTCTTTAACCTCTTTTCTCCAGCTTTCCTTTGTGAAAGGATAGTATACCCCGCCGGCGAACTTATATCCGCATTTTTTGCATTCCCATATTCCGCTGTCCACTCTTCTCACGGATTCGTGCTCGCATCTGGGACATACGTATGTCGTTGATTTTATTGCCTGTATATTGCCGAGGCTTCTTCTTATTTTCACACCGTATCTCGGGCCGTATTTACCTGCCGAACCTACTTTCTTCGATTTTCTTGCCATTTAGGGGCCTCCTTCTATGGCCTTTTTCAGGATATCTCTGACCTCTTTTCCCTTTTCGGTGGCCTTTCTCACGATGTCCTGGACTTCGGCGTAGCTGAATCCCCCATTTAAACCTTTCTGCATTGCTCTGACATGACCGTCGGGGTCGGTTGATACGGAAAGTCTGGCGTCCGCGACGCTCTCCTCATCGAGACCCGGGTCAAGGAGGATGACATCCTTTATCTTGGCGAAAGTGGTCATAACTGGCCAGTTATTTATGGGCATGGGAAAATCATCTCCGAGGTCATACTGGGATGCCGGGACAACAGCGCTCCCCAGAGCTGCCATCGCTGCAAGTGCGGATGCGTCGAAAAGGTTGCCGTCGTAGTCGAGAACATGTATATCGATGAACATAATCCAAACTTGCTCTCCTTCCTTTATACAGAGCTTTTCCATGTCCACGGCATGTCCTTCTCTCAGGCCTCTGTCTACCACCCTTGAAAGTTCTATGGATGCGGGGTCCGGAGGTCCGCTTTCGAATGAAGGCGCTGCCATGGGAATCAGCTCTGCGTTTGTGGTCATTACACCCACATCGGGGGTGTCGGAGAAGGGCGCTCCCACGCTCATCTTTATACCTGCGAGAACATCGGTATTGCCTATGTGCACCCTTGCAGAACCCTCTGCGCTCTGAATGACATTGGTCTCAACCGTTATCGGCCTGTATTCGTCAATCGCTCTTCCATCTATTCTCTTTCCCTCTTCGAGGCTGCGGTATATGTAGTCCCTGAGAATTTCGGATACGACTTTCTTACTCATTCTTTCACCTCCTCTGTTTCTGTATTCTCTTCCTCCACAACCGTGCTGTACCTCCTTTTGAGGGCGTCCTTCTGCAGCTCGTATATGTTCTTTGCAGCACCCATTGCCATCTCCATTGCATTGAAAAGCTCCTCATGGGTCATATCGCCATCCATCTGAAGCAGAACGATCTCGCCGGTTCTCGGAACTATGGCCATCGGGACATCTGCCTGACCAAAATTGTCCTCCTCTTTTCCGAGGTCGAGAACCACGGTTCCGTCGACCTTTCCGGCAGCGCATCCAACCACGAGGTCTTTCATTGGTATCCCCGCATCCGCAAGTGCCACCGAAGCGGCCGTTATGCCCGCGCATCTCGTCCCCGCGTTTGCCTGAAGAACCTCGATGAAGACATCGATGCTGGAACGCGGGAAAAGTTCCGTCATAACAACGTTTTCAAGTGCTTCCGATGTTATCTTCGATATCTCCACGGATCTTCTATCCGGCCCCGGCCTCTTCCTGTCTGAAACAGAAAAAGGCGCCATGTTGTATCTGCATTGGACTATTGCCCTGGTGGAGTTCTGAAGGTGCCTCGGATGTGCCTCTCTCGGGCCGTAAACAGCGGCAAGCACCTTGTTCTTTCCCCATTCCAGATATGCGGAACCATCCGCTCTTTTCAGCACTCCGGCCTCAATCCTCAAAGGTCTCATCTCATCCGGTTTCCTTCCGTCAAGCCTCAAACCTTTCTTATCTATCAATTCGATATCCGATTTCATACCCATTTCACTGCCTCCTTAAACTTTCACTCTCTTTTTCGAGAAATTCCTTTATTTTCTCGGTAAGGCCCACGGTCTGAGCCTCATCATCGATCTTCTTTATGGCCTGCATTGCAACGGCTATCCCGTCTATCTCGCCATCGATCCATATCCTTCCGTTCTGTCCAACGAATATTCTGCACTGTGTGTACTCTTTCAGAAGGTTTATCATGGAACCTCCTTTCCCTATAACTCTCGGGACCTTGTATGCGGATATCTCCATTATGCTTCCGCCGCCGAGCTTTCTGAGGCCCTGCTCCTTCATAGTCACCTTCACATGTTTTGCTTCGTCCACACCTGCGATCTTAACGAGGACGACATCCCCCACATTCAGATATCGCGGGGTATCACCGAAATCCACCTTCCACGGTACCTCGGTTACATGCAGAGGCGCCGGATAGGGCGAATTTATATCGATGAGCCACGAGTTTGCGCTCACCTCCTCGACTATCCCTATCACCTTGTCTCCGTATTTCGGGATATACTGCCCTTTCAGGGGGAAAACATTCACATAGCCCTTATTTATGTTCTTCAGACCAAGCTGTGCGGCATATATCTTTCCGTCCTCGGAATAGGTCCCTATTCCCGGTTTGAATTCCGGTCCGCCAACAACATCGCCGGGCAACACAAGCTCTCTTTTCGTTCTAACAACTTCTTCTGTCATTCTATCACACTCTCATATCAATTATTTAAAATTTTCGTTTCAACATCACCTTTGCATTTCTTCGCTATCCTGTCGAAGAACTCCACCTGAACACCGGCGGGTATCTCGACAACACCAATCCATGAGCCATCGGACTGCCATTCTTCCCGGAGTATCTTTCCATATCCCACGATATCTCCGTACGCCTTCCCGTAGTTCTCACCGGAGAGCTTCACCGCCACCTTTATCTTCTCGAATCGTATCGGTATCAGCGGTCTCAGAGCATTGAGTACGGACTGAACCTGCTTTTCCGCTGGCTTGAACGGGTCTATGTGGACATGCGCCTCTTCCATGGCGGCCTCTATCCTCTGCGGCGGGTGAGGTGCTTTTGTCTGAGGATTTATCGCATTTCTGGCAATCTCTGCAACTATCTTTCGTTTCTTCTCTTCCTGCATCTTTTTCCTCTGCTCGGTAGTGAGCTGCACCTCTCCTTTCTTTATTATTCTGATAGCTATCTCGTTTATATCGCCGGTACCGAACACCTCTTTTATCTCGTCTTCAGAGCTCCTGTCCCCCTTTCTGGCATCGCGGAATATCTCCTCCGCAGCCATGTACTCAATGATGCTCTCGACCTCTCCGGAGCGCACGCTGTCAACGATATTCGGGTCTATCAGTATCTCAAATTTATCTCCGTGGCTCTCATATCTTGCGATAACAGCATCTTCAAGACTTACCATTTCAATCTCCTTTAAGTTCCGTGCCGAGAATCTTGTCTATCCTTTTCTTTATATCCTTTGTTTCCATCTTTGCAAAGCGCTTCCCTTTCTGAACAACTCCAATCTCCACCGATATCGGATTGAGCGGCTCTTCGTTGGCTTTCTGGAGTGCTCTTATACCGAGAGATATGGCCTCTTCTTTCCCCATATTGTCCTTGTATTCCTTTTCCATGATCTCCATCACAGCATCCTTTCCCGCTCCTATGCTCGTGGCCTTGTAACCGAAGAGCGCTCCGCTGGGGTCTGTCTCATAGAGCTGCGGTCCCTCGGAGTCATATCCGGCTATAAGGAGCGCTATCCCGAATGGTCTGACACCACCATACTGGGTGTACTGCTGCTTGTAATCGCATATCTTCTTTGCAAGGGCCGCTGTCAGTATGGGTTCGTCATATGTGACCCTATTTATCTGGGCCTGAACCCTCGCATAACCCACTATTATCCTTGCATCCGCAACAAGTCCCGAACATGAGACGCCGAGATGCTCATCTATCTCGTATATCTTTTCAACGGAGTCCGGCTCTATCAATTTCGTGTTCAATCTTTTATCAGCTATTAGCACCACTCCGTCCTTGAATTTTATACCTATAGTCGTCGTTCCTCTTGTAACGGCCACTCTCGCATATTCCACCTGAAAAAGTCGGCCGTCAGGCGAGAATACGGTTATCGCTCTATCATATGCCATCTGTCCTGCTTGCATTCAATTCACCACGCCGTTAACTTCGTTCAGCATATAAAGGTTTGTGAGCAGAACGCATATTCCGGTCCCGCATTCAAAGGATGGAAATGGTCCCGGCTCCCGGATTTGAACCGGGGGCCTGCGGATTTCGGCGGATACCGGATTTCTCCGGGGACACACTACAGTCCGCCGCTCTTGCCAGACTGGGCTAAGCCGGGATATGGAGCGCTAAACAGGATTCATATTTGTATTTTTCTCATGGGCTCTCGAGGGAAATTTGTTAACCTGATATTTTCACATTTATAGCCTCGGACCACACGCCCAATTACCAAAGCTTATTTACATGGTACGTATGCATGCCCATGAAACCCGAAGAGCTTGATATGCTGAAAAGACTCACCCTGACACCGGGAGTGAGCGGATTCGAATCCCCGATAGCCACCGAGATACGCTCGATTGCAGAGGATTTGGCGGACTCGAAGAGTACGAGGGTGGACAACATAGGCAACCTCATAGTTGAGATAGGCGAAGGCGATAAGCATCTGGTAATGGCGGCGCACATGGATGAGATAGGAATGGTGGTATCCAACATAGAGAAGGATGGCACACTTCGGATAAGGACCATCGGCGGTGTGGACGACAGAACGCTTATAGCGAGGGAAGTGATGATTTACACGGAAAAAGGGCCAGTTCCCGGAGTCATAGGTATAAAGGCCCCGCATCTCACATTGGACCCGGAGGAAGCCAAAAAAGTGCCGAAGTATGAGACCATAAAGGTGGATGTAGGGACAAGAAGCAGGGAGGAAACGGAGAAGCTGGGGATAAAGATTCTCGACCCGATGACGTTGAAGAAGGACTTCGATGTCATGAACGGTAAATATATCATAAGCAGGGCACTTGACAACAGGGTCGGTACATACGGGATACTGAGAGCGCTCCAGATACTCTCAAAGAAAAAGCTCAAAAAGAGGATAAGCTTCGTCTGGACGGTTCAGGAGGAAATCGGACTCCGGGGAGCATTCGTGGTTTCAAACACTATGAAGCCTGATTGGGCAATTGCCGTGGACACATACACCACCACAGACGCACCGGATATGCCCACCCACCTAGTTCCCATTGTGCTCGGAAAAGGCCCCGTATTGAGGATTCTGGACGGAAGATTCATTGCGGCGGAGCATATAAGGAAGAAGATTGAGGACATAGCTAAGAAATCAAAGATTCCATATCAGAAAGGTCTTACCGGAGGAACAACAGATGCATCTGCAATACAGGAGAGCGGTACTGCGGTCATTCCGATAGGAGTCCCGATGAGATACACACATTCTCCTGTTGAAGTTGTGCATGCGGATGACATAGACAACTTCGTGAAACTTCTGGTGGCGGTGGCCGAAGGCTTGAAGTGATGGAGCCCTACCTTTAGAGCGGATAGTCGGAAACACAGCTTTCTAAACAACTCAGGTCGAAGACTGTAACCTGAAGCTCTGATAGAAAATGCTCCCGTCGGGATTTGAAC
>CAZQEG010000016.1:4263-13050 GCA_964591575.1 uncultured Thermoplasmata archaeon | reverse complement strand
AAAGTTAGGTCGGAGAGTATAATCTTTATACCCTCTCGGTGATGGGGTGGAACACAGGCTGAGACAGCAGGAAAAGGGATGCCAGATGGCAGAATTCTCGGAAAGAATAGGAAAATACTTCAAAGACCTTGAAGCGGAAGCGGAACGGGGTTACTCCATAGCGGAGGCTGCAAGAAAAAAGAACAGAGACCCATCAGATGAGGTTGAGATACCCCGAGCGGTCGATCTTGCGATGAGGGTTGAAAAGCTCCTTTATTCTCAGGGCTATCCGGTGGAGGGAATAGCAGAGGACATAAGAAAGCTCACGAAGGAACTGGGAAACAGGGAGAAGGTCGCTCTCGAGATATCCAAAAGAATGGCCGGAAAACTCAGGTCCCATGGGACGGAAAAAGCGATAGATACGGCTGTGAGAGCCGGTCTGGCCGTTCTCACCGAGGGGATTCTCGTTGCACCGCTCGAGGGAATAATAAATGTAAAGCTCGGAAAAAACCCGGATGGAAGCGACTATGTCTCGATATTCTTCGCGGGGCCGATAAGGTCCGCGGGAGGTACCGGGCAGGCGATGAGCGTGCTTATAGCGGATGTCGTCAGGAGAGAGCTCGGTATTGGCAGATACCTGCCGACGGAGGACGAGATCGAGAGATACAAGGAGGAGATACCACTTTACGAAAGGGCACAGCATCTCCAGTACAAGCCGTCGTCCGAAGAGGTGGACCTGATAGTCCGAAACTGCCCCGTCTGCATAGACGGAGAGGGCACGGAAAAGGTGGAGGTGTCGGGACACAGGAACCTCCCAAGAGTTGAGACAAACAGAATAAGGGGCGGAGCGTGTCTGGTCATCGCCGAAGGGATGTGCCTCAAAGCCAGCAAGCTTAAGAAGCATGTCGATGCGCTCGGACTCGACGGCTGGGATTTCATAGGAGAATATGTGGAGAGATACGGAAAAGGGAAGAGGGAAGGAGACGACAAGATCGGACCGAACTACAAGTTCATAAAGGATGTCCTTGCGGGAAGGCCGGTTTTTGCCGGGCCGAGCGCCATAGGTGGATTCAGGCTCAGATACGGAAGGGCCAGGACGACTGGAGTGGCCGCCACGGCGCTCAATCCTGCCACACTGTATGTTCTGAACGAATTTCCGGCCCTCGGGACTCAGATAAAGATGGAAAGACCCGGAAAAGCCGGGGTTGTGACGCCGTGTGACGAGATAGAGGGACCCATCGTTCTTCTCAACAACGGAGACCTCGTTCAGGTCAGCACGGTGGAAGAGGCAAAAAAGATAAGACATAGGATAAAAAGGATAACGGATGTCGGCGAGATACTCGTTGCATACGGGGAATTTCTTGAGAACAACCACCCGCTCATGCCTGCGTCCTTCGCAACGGAGTGGTGGGAGCTGGAGGCCAAAGAGAGATATGGAAGCATCCCTGAAGGCCATGAGAACTGGTCCGCAGACGAGGCATTCGAGTTCTCCCGGAAGTATTCCGTACCGCTTCATCCGAGATTCAACTTCTTCTGGCATGATTTGGGCCGAGATGAGATAAAAAAGCTCAGGGATTTCCTCGAGGACGGGTACCGCATCGACGGAGACGACCTCGTTGTAGAGGATGCGCCGGAGATTAAAGAAACGCTAATCCGACTGGGAGCGCTCCACACCGTTAAAGACGGAAAACTCCGTATAAAGAACGGAAAGGCCATCCTGCTCACACTTTCACCGGAATCTGACAGGGATTTTCCGGAATCCGCGGACCCGATGGAGATTGTCTCTTCGCTTTCAGGCATAGTCATCATGAAAAGAGCGCCCACAAGGATAGGTGCTCGAATGGGGAGGCCGGAAAAAGCCAAAGAGAGAAAGATGGACCCTCCCGTGCATCTCCTGTTCCCGATAGGGAATGAAGGCGGTGCCCAGAGGCTGTTGAGGGATGCGGCCAAAAAGGGCAGAGTGAAGGTTGAGATAAGGCAGAGGGTTTGCAGGAAATGCGGTACGAAAACCATACTTCCCTACTGTCCGAAGTGCGGTGCGAGGACCGAACCGGAGAAGAATGCCGTGACCGCCGACATACATCTCGGAGAGCTTCTTTCCAATGCAGCGATAAATCTCGGAGAGCGCGTTCCTCGGGTCAAAGCGGTGAAAGGGATGATTTCTGCGGAGAAAACGCCGGAGATAGTCGAGAAAGGCATACTGCGGGCGAAACATGATGTGTTCGTGTTCAAGGACGGAACATGCAGGTTCGACATGACCGATGTGCCGATAACCCATTTCAAACCCCGCGAGATAGGGATCTCCGTTGAAAAGGCGAGAGAACTCGGATATACGAGGGATTTTGAGGGAAATGAGCTCACCAGCGACCAACAGATTGTCGAGCTGCTCCCGCAGGATATAATACCATCGAGGAAGGCCGGAGAGTATCTTGTAAAGGTATCCGGATTCGTTGACGACGAACTCGAAAAAATATACGGTCTGGAAAGGTTTTATAATGCGGAGAAAGCGGAGGACCTCATAGGGCATCTCGTGGTCGGGCTCGCTCCGCATACATCCGGAGGCGTGCTAGCGAGGATAATCGGGTATACCAGAGCTAACATAGGCCTCGGCCACCCTTATTTCCACACCGCAAAGAGAAGGAACTGCGATGGGGATGAGGACTGTGTAATGCTTCTTATGGACGGACTGCTCAACTTCTCAAGGGCTTTTCTCCCTTCAACGAGGGGGGGCCTGATGGACGCACCTCTTGTTCTAACTACCAAGATAGTTCCCGACGAGATAGACAAAGAAGCCCACAACATGGACCTCATGCGGAGATATCCCCTCGAATTCTACAGAGCGACCTTAGAATACAGGAACCCGAAGGATGTGGCCGGTATCATGGAGACCGTAAAGGACAGAATAGGGACCGAAGGACAGTATGAAGGGCTCTATTTCACGCACAACACGGCGGATGTTTCTCTCGGGCCAATAACATCCAGCTACACGAAGTTCAAGAGCGTGGATGAAAAGCTGAAGGCACAGATGGATCTTGCGGAGAAGATAGATGCTGTGGATGAAAAATATGTGGTGGAGCGCCTCATAACCACGCATTTCCTTCCGGATATAATCGGAAATATGAGAGCCTTCGCAACGCAGAAGTTCAGATGCACTAAATGCGGCGCAAAGTACAGAAGGGTGCCTCTATCCGGAAAATGCACTAAATGCGGGGGAAATCTCGTTCTTACGGTGCACCGCAGCAGTGTGGAAAAGTATGTGAACATAACAAGAGAAATAGCGGCAAAATACCATGTCTCTCCGTATATGCGGCAGAGGATAGATATGCTTGCAAAAAATATGGAATCGCTGTTTGACAACGAGGAGATAAAAACAACCACGCTTGACAGCTACTTTTAGGTGAACACATGAGGATTCTCGTCATCGCTGATATCCACGGTTCAAAAAAAGCCGCAAAATATGCCGGAATTAAGGCAAATGAGATGGGCGCTGCCCTCACCGTCATTGCAGGCGACATAACCGATTTCGGAAGCCCAGATGCGGCAGATATCTTTTCCGCCATAGGGGGCAGGATAGCGGCCGTTCCCGGAAACTGCGACCCTCCTGAAATCGTAGATGCGATGAAAGAGTGCGGAGTTATCGACCTGCACGGCAAAAGAGCGCTCATCGATAATCTTATGTTCGCCGGACTCGGGGCATCCAATCCGATGCCTTTCTCCACTCTCTTCACATATTCGGAGGAGAACATCCATGTCATTCTGGATTCGATAGCGAGGGATGCCGATGTTCTTGTGACCCATACACCACCCTACGGAATACTGGACAGAACGATGTTCGGGCACCATGCTGGAAGCAAGAGCATAAGGAGAATTGTTGAGAAATACCGCCCGAAAATATCAATATTCGGTCACATCCACGAATCACCGGGAGTCGAACGGATGGACGGAAGCCTTTTCATAAATCCGGGGCCTGCCAAGGATGGAAATGCCGCTTTTCTGTATACGGACAAAAGACCGGAGGTAAAACGCATGAAACTATTTTCCAGATAGATAGTATTCGAGTATTTTCTTTTCTCCCTTCCTCAGCATCTCCGACAACGTAGATATAGACATATCCAGGGCCTTTGACAGATCTTTTATGGTTATTCTCTTCGGATATTCGAAATAACCCATCTCGTATGCCTTTCTCAGAACCTCTTCCTGACGCTCGGTCAGAAGTTCATCTTTTTCCGAGTCTCTTATGGAAAGCACTTCCACCCTGCAATCGTCCTTTTCAAGGCTGTCTATGAACTTCTTTATCTCAGACCGGTCGGAGCTTACTATCGTGAGAAGAAGGTCTCCTCCGTCGGTCGTGGTGCCTGATGTCAGAAAGCAATCCGTGCCCACGATAGCCCTGCATATGGCGCAACTGTTCACCTCAACCTCGCCCAGTATGCTCTGTTTTCCCGATTTCGAGAGCTGAATATGGCATATGAAGGGATTCTCTTTGAGGGCCTCGCTCACCGTGTCCAGCGTGGGTTTGGAGCCTTTTATCTCTATCAGGCTCTTTCCTCCCCTGTGGTCTCTGGAAGGCATCCATCCGAGGAACTTTATGGTTATCGGATGCTTTATTACGATGTCCCTTATCCAGCTTTCTCCGAGATTCACACCTATCGTGGCCTCTATCATGGATTTTCCTCCGTAAGTGGCGCTCTTCAAACAAAGCCCCTCATTTAAAAAGCTTTGGTGGACTCTGTCATTTTTTGAATATTCTGGCGCTCCGCCGGTTCACTTCAACAAATACCCTCTTTCCGTAAAGCTCGGCCGCATTTCCTATTTTTCCCGCATTTTCCCTGAGAATGACGCTCCGGCCGTTGATATCCAGATCTATTTTCAGCTCCGCACCGAGGATCTCCACACCGTTCACATGCGCTTCGATTCCTTTTTCCGATAGGAATATATCCTCAGGTCTCAGGACCACATATGCCCTCCCCTTGATTCCGCCTGCTTCGAAATCTCCGAGCGGAGTCCTTATCTTACCGTGCTCTGCGATTCCTTCGAATATGTTGCTTTCCCCTATGAAGTCCGCAACAAAGAGGTTCTTCGGATTCCTGTATATCTCCTCGGGTGTTCCTATCTGTTCTATCCTGCCGGAGTTCATCACCGCAATCCTGTGTGCCATGGCCATGGCCTCTTCCTGATCGTGCGTCACATACACCGCTGTTATTCCGAGCTCTGACTGTATCCTCTTTATCTCCGCCCTCAGCGATTTCCTGAGCTTGGCATCGAGAGCGCTCAGCGGCTCATCCAGAAGGAGTATCTCCGGCTCAGGCGCTATCGCCCTTGCAAGAGCGACCCTCTGCTGCTCTCCACCGGAAAGCTCGTCTATACTCCGCTCTTCGCAGCCTTCGAGCCCGGTCAGCGAGAGCATCTCTTTAACCCTCTTCTTTATGTATCTCCCATCCTTTTTTCTCATTTCAAGCCCGAAAGATATGTTTTCCCGCACGTTCATATTCGGAAAAAGAGCGTAGTTCTGAAAGACCATTCCGACATTTCTCAGATGGGCCGGCATTTCGGTAACATCCTTCTCTCCGAAGAATATCCTTCCTCTTTCCGGTACTATCAGGCCTGCTACTGCCCTCAAAAATGTGGTCTTTCCACAGCCGCTGGGCCCCAGAAGCACCATCATCTCCCCATCCTCAACAGTTAGAGAGACCGAATCGAGAGCGACGCTGTCTCCGAAGATAACCCGGATGTTCTCCGCCCTTATCATTGAAAAACACTCCTTCTTCCGCCCATCCTTTCTATCAATAAAAAGGATGCGGTGGCCAGCACTATCAGGAGAACGGACATCGCTGCTGCACTCCCGAACGCCCTCGTGCCGAGCATCTTGTATATCGCTATGGGAAGCGTGGTGTATTCCGGTCGATAGAGGAGAAGCGTGGCCCCGAACTCCCCAAGGGATATCGCAAAGGCGAATGTCGCACCTACGATTATCCCGGGCATTATCTGGGGCAGCTCGACAGTAAGAAAGGCAGCCGCAGGAGATGCTCCGAGTGTCCTTGCGGCCTCTGTCAGTGCCGGGTCGGAGGATGATACGGAGGAATGAACAGCCCTGAATACCAGTGGAAATGCTATTATTGAGTGCGCTGCAACTATAAGGGCCCATGTACCATACAGCCCGGTGCTCAGAAATGCGCTTATGAAGGACCATCCGAGCGTGACAGAGGATACGGCAAGAGGCAGCATGAATATCGCTTCGGCGGTCTTTTTCCCCTCACCGGGCCCTCTTAGCCCGTATGCTGTCATAACTGCAAGCGGGACCGTTGCTGCCACGGTCATCATTGCAAAGAAAAGCGAGTTCGCCACCACCGAAGCCGGACTTATGCCCAGAACATCGGTTCCTCTGCTCGAGAATATGTTCGCATACCAATGATAGGTGAATGAGCCGCCCCATCCGGAAATCAGCGAATAATACAGCACCGCAAGCATCGGACCGATTATGAGTGCCACTATTAAAGCCCCGTACACCCACAACAGGAGAGCTCTGACGGATATTCGGGAGGAGAGTCTTTTCATTCTTCTGACAGCGCTCCTTCCCCGCTCCTTTCCCCATCCGAGATATATCCTCATGAATACCAGAGATATCGCTATCTGGAGTATCGAGAGAGCGCTCGCCAGATGCGGGCGTATCTGAACGCTGGAAAGCGAGTATATCTCGACCTCTATCGTCGAATATTTCACTCCGCCGAGTATCAGGACAACAGCGAAGGACATGAAGCAGTAGGCAAAAACGAGGGTGAAAGCGGATACTATGGACGGAAGCAGCATCGGAAGGGTTACCCTTCTGAACAGCTGAAAGGGAGATGCTCCGAGACTTCTTCCCGCATCTTCGATTTTACTGTCAAGAGAAGCCCATGAAGAGCCGACGATCCTCATCACAACCGGAAAATTGTAGAATGCGTGGGCGAGAACTATTGCCTGAAGGCTGTACAGTATGCTTATGCGAATGCCGGCGGGAGACAGGAGGCCGTTGATTATTCCGTTCCTCCCGAAAAGTGCCAGAAATCCGAGAACCACCACTATGGAAGGGAGTATGAAAGGCACCGTGCTTATCGCTTTTATCAGGGATTTTCCACGAAAATCATAATTTCCCATTATATATGCACCGGGAAGGCCTATCAGAAGCGTGAATACGGCACTGAGGAAGGCCTGATATATAGTAAAAAGTATAATTTTAAGATATATGGCATTCGAAAGAACCTCCGAGAGATATCTGCCGGTGAAACCGGAGTCGTATATGCCAAATCTCAGTAGAGAGAGAATCGGATAGAAAAAGAATACACTAAAAAATAAAATTGGGATGGCAAGGATGGCTTTCCTCATGAGCGCACCGCTTTCTCCCATTCATCAAGCCAAAGATCGTGATTTTCCGCCAGAATCTGAGGAGGAATCTTCAGGTCCACATCCGGCTTCACGGCATATTTAAAGCATTCCGGTAGCGGAGCATGCGGATTGGCGGGAAACATCCAGTTCGTCGTGGGAATCTCTCTCTGGAATTCCGGGCTGAGGGCAAATTCTATAAACTCCTTCGCAAGGTCGGGGTGTTTGGCCCCTTTTACCAGACCTATTCCCTCAATCTGAAGATATCCCGTGCTTTTATTCCCTATATCCAGAAAGCCTGCTCCATAGTCCGTGGTGTTGTAGTACTGAACCCAGTAAGCCGGGTCTGTGGCATAGCTCACGACTATCGGTGCTTCTCCCGCGGTGAACATCTCGTATGCGCTGTCCCACCCGGATGTTATGGTCTTTGCATTGCTCGATAGCTTCTGCCAGTAGGTGGAATTGAATGTATCGTTGTTCGCTGCGATGGTCCATAAGAGAAATGCCAGGCCTGTACTGGATGTTCTCGGGTCTTCGAGTATTATCTTATCTTTCCATTCCGGGCTTATGAGATCTGCCAGGGTCCTTGGGGGCTCCCGAATCTCCGATTTGTTGTAAACGAGGGCTATGTATCCGTAGTCGAACGGTACGACATGATGGGTCGGGTCAAAGTCAAGGCTCTGCGGTATCTCCCCCAGATTCGACGGCGTGTACGGCTCAAAAACATCCTCATTCAGAGCCTTCTGAAGCAGAGAGTTGTCCACACCTATCATAACATCCGCCTGAGGCCTGCTTTTTTCCATTATAAGCTTTCCCAGAACCTGCCCGGAATCTCCGAAAGTCCGAACGTCCACCTTCACATGGTATTCCTTCTCGAACTCGGGTATCGTGGAATTCTTCAGTCCGTAAGAAACAAAGCTGTCATATGCGTATATAACAAGGTTATTTTCCGATTGTCCCGACTGGTTCTGATACACAACATATACACCTATACCTGCTATAACTGCTATTGCGAGGACTGCGATAGATATGAGTTTCTTTTGAAGCATATTCATAATATCAACCAATCTCTCCTATTTGTTCCAGTATTTAAGAGTTTTTAAAACCAAGTTATAAAACGTTTGCACTGCGTGCGGAAAAAGCATCTGCCAGCGTGATGCGCAAAGCAAAACTATAAATAGGTCCCGGAAATGGAAGGGGCGGTGACGGTCATAGCGGCAGGGAAACACCCGTTCCCATCCCGAACACGGAAGTTAAGCCTGCCTGCGTACCGGTCTGTACTGTGGTGCGCGAGCCCACGGGAAGGCCGGTAAGCTGTCAACCATCCCTTTCTCTTTCAATTCACAGCGGAGTGAAAGTTTTTAATATCGGAAGATATGCATCCGCAGGCGATTCCATGAAAAAACTTGCTGCGCTGATAATCCTGATGATGCTTTTCTCAGCTCTGCC
>CAZQEG010000016.1:0-4163 GCA_964591575.1 uncultured Thermoplasmata archaeon | reverse complement strand
CCTCTTGAGAATCCGCAGATTCTCTTTATAATTGTAATAATACTCGGGTACCTGACGGTGGCCATCCCAACGCATTTCTACCTCAGCTACCGGGATGCATATCCAAAAAGATACAGGATGGAGGCGAAAAAGATAAAATGGCTGCACTGGACCGCCAGAATCTTCCTTCTCCTGCTCGTAATATTCTATTTCTGGCCGATAATCGGACCGGTATATTTCAGCGGGCCAATTATGATGGTTCTCGGCACGGTATTTGTGATAAGCTCCGCAGGGCTTGGAAAATACACATACGACAGGGCGACGGAGAGCATACCGAAAGAATATTTCGAGGAAGAAAAGCAGAAAAAGAGAATCCCTGCGGTTCCGCAGACTTTCGGTCCGGCCCCGCAGCCCGCAACAAGGCCAAAGAGACGGAACGAGCCGACTCCACCTCCGATGCTTCCCTATGACTCGGGCGAGGAAAAGATTCACTGCATAAGATGCGGTGCTCTGATAACGATAAAGGAGGGCGAGAACCTCCTGAAGGTGAAGTGCCCTGTGTGCGGTGCTATACAGAAAAGGGTGGAAAGAAGCTATAACCACCTCATACTCGACAGCGAACTGAAGAACACCTACAATATGCTTGCGGATTTTCTCAGGGACGGCGATACCGCGCTCTGCATAAGCACGACCTTCCCCGGAAAGCTCAAAAGGACATATGGGCTCTCCGGAAAGATAAAGTGCATCTGGCTTTCGAGCGCCGGAGGAAAGGACACCATAAACCCTGCGGATATCCAGAAGATATCGGATGTTATCGAGAGGTTCGCACAGAAATATCCGGCATCGATAATCCTGTTCGACGGGCTTGAGTATCTTGTGATAGACCAGGGATTCGACGAGGCGATGAAGCTGGTTAAAAAGGCCCTTGATGTATCCTCGATGATGGACATAACGCTTTTGGTGCCTATAAATCCGGCTGCCCTTACCACGGAGGAGATAACCACGCTCAAAAGCGAATTCGACAGGGTTGAAGCTCTGGAGGACAAAGATGAACGAGAGTTCTATTGAGGAGCTTAAAAGAGCGGTGGCCGCACTATTCCTGGGAGAAGGTTTGGAAAGCATGACCAAGGAACAGGCAATATCCGCGATTTCGATGAAGAGAAGATGGTTTTCCCCCGATAATGCGCTCCGATTCCTGAAAAATGCCGAAGAATCTGGACTGATACGCATGGAAGGCAAGAAGATGGTGCCGCTCTTCGAATATGCGGATACGGAGCTTCCCTTCGGATATTATCCGCCGGAGTCGGTGCTTGATTTTGAATCGAAAGGGCTGATCGATGATATCAGGTCCGAATGGGAAATCCCGGAAGATGAGTTCGGTACTGCTCTCTCTTCGGATTATCCCTTCTCCGATGAGGTGAAGCTCATCCTGTGGGGAATAAAGAGGGGAAAGGATGCGTCTGAATTCATAAAGAGAGCGCTTGACGATATTGCGGAAGGCTCTTCGGGATGAAAGTTTTATTGATTGTGAGCGCAGTGCTATAACACACATAAAAGCATAAATATTCTCAAAAATGTTTTATATGGGGGCAGAATGAGGGTGTGTGCTCTCCACTGAATTCGAAGACGGAAACATATACATAATTCAAAACAACGAGAGAAAGTATGAACTCTACATGGATGTGAGAAATAAAAAGGAGACAGGGCTCTTTATGAGCCGTGAAAATCCTGAAAAACTTCCGAAAGAAATCGCAGCCGGTTCGAAGATCATCTGGCTCTCTACCATACGCAGAACTAACAGCTTGGACCCTTACAATGTGGGAATACTCACAGATAATATCCTCCAGTACATCAACGAGCATCCCGATTCCGCGGTGTTCCTTGACGGTGTAGAGTATATGATAGAAGGGACAGACTTTTCAAGGGTTTTCCGCTCTCTCGGATATCTCAAAGAGAGGTTGTCACTCACGTCCAGTATCATGCTGGTGCCCGTCGACCCGGAAGCGATGGAGAAAAAGGAATTTGCACTATTCAAAAGAGAATTAAATGTGTTTAAAGGGGTGTAGAGGGTCACCCGACAAAATCTATTCCTTCGGATGTATCCTCGAATGATTTCGAAGAACCGCCGGAACCTATTATCTGGGATGACTTGACACCCGTGATAACTATCAGCACTCTTATGGTCTTTTCCAGTTCCGGCTCCACTGAGCAGCCCCATATTATCCTCGCACCCTTGCTTATCCTCTCGCTTACCATGGAAGCCGCCTTTTCAGCCTCGGAAACCGTCATATCCGGGCCTCCGACCACACGTATGAGCGCACCTTTCGCATCGCTTATATCGACATCTCCGAGAAGGGGTGATGTGAGGGCCTCGCTCATGGCCTTTTCCACCCTGTCTGACATCGCATCGGATTCCCCTATGCCTATTATCGCCATACCGGCTCCTTCCATTATCGTCTTGACATCGTTGTAGTCCAGATTTACCAGACCCGGCTTCGTTATTATCTCGGTAAGGCCCTTTATGGACTGCATGAGTATCTCGTCCGCCACCTTGAAAGCCGCATCGAGGGGCATTCTCGGGACGATTTCCAGAAGTTTGTCATTCGGTATGACTATCGTGGTATCGCATACTCTCCTGAGCTTTTCAAGACCCCTTTTTGCATTTTCCATCCTCTTCTCTCCTTCGGCCTTGAAAGGCAGTGTTACTATGGACATGACCAGAGAGCCGTTTTCCTTCGCTTTTCTTGCCACATAATATGCGGTGCCTGTGCCTGTTCCTCCGCCCATCCCCGCAGTGACGAACACGATGTGCGCTCCCTCTATTGCATCCTCTATCTCATCCTCCGCCTCTTCGGCGGCCTTTTCTCCCACCGCCGGTATAGACCCGGCCCCAAGGCCTCGTGTGAGCTTTTTCCCCGTGAGTATCTTCTTATTGGCCTTTATCGTCAAAAGGTGCTTGGCATCCGTGTTCAGAGCCACAAGGTCCGCACCTGTTATTCCCTCCTCGGATAGCCTGTTCACGGTATTGGAGCCTCCCCCGCCGCATCCGAGTATCTTTATGTTGACCTGAAGTGATTCGACAAGTTTTTTCAGTTCCTCGTCATCCGGAGACATCATCTCCGCCGCTCTCTCTTCCGAGCTTTTCTCCTTCTGCGCTTCTTTCAGCGCTCTATCCACTATCGATTTCATGTTAACACCCTGAATTTGTTCCCTGATAGCAGATTATGTATATAAATTATCCGCTCACACTGACAAAAGGAAGCAGGAGATGTCTCACGGCTTTCAACTGATTATCGCTCCTCCCTGTTACGGTCACGGCGGCATCTTTCAGGGTGAATCTCAGTTTCAGAGGCTTTTCATCGACAATCTCGATCTTCTCCACATCCTTTATAGGAATCTCGTAAAAAGTATCCTCCACTCCGAGCATAATACCGGAAACTGCGAGATACAGCTCTCCATTCCTCCACTGGAGCTTCATCTCGACATCCCCGTCCGCAATATTGACGGAGAACGCCACATCTTCGAGCTTCTTTATTTCCATCTTTTCACATGAACCTCATTGCACATCCGCTATATATATCTTTTCTAAAGACCTTTTATAGATGAAAGAAATGCGGTTCTGTGATAGAAAGCTTTCTCATACTATTCATTCCGGTCTTCGTCGTGATAGACCCGTTCGCATCTCTGCCGCTATTTCTCACACTGACAGCCGGCATGAATGAAAGCAGGCGGAGGTATGTCGCGAGTATGGCAAACATCGTTGCCTTCGCGATACTTGTTCTCTTCGCACTCATAGGGAAGTTCATTCTGGATTACCTCGGAATCTCCATAAACGCACTTATGATAGCAGGCGGACTTCTCATGCTGTTCTCCGGTTTCGAGATGATGAAGGAAGGAGACAAACCGAGGTCCAAAAAGAGCAGTGATATCCAGAATATAGAGGGAAATGTTGCGGTCGTGCCTCTGGGGACGCCTATGCTGGCAGGACCGGGTGCTCTTTCTCTCGTGATAGTTCAGACACAGCAGAACCCCATATCCATGTGGCCAATCGTGATACTTTCGATAGCCATAACCCTCTTCATAACCTTCCTTATTTTCAGAGCGGGCTCCAGAATATACGGATTCATAGGGGAGACCGGAAGCCGGGCATTGACAAGGGTCATGGGACTTCTCGTTGCGGCGTT
>CAZQEG010000015.1:0-13084 GCA_964591575.1 uncultured Thermoplasmata archaeon | reverse complement strand
TCCCAGCCCATCATCTTTGCCTCTTTCATTATCTGCTCCGGGGATTCTTCCATGGTCACATAGAGCCCCTGTTCTCCTATGTTTATCCCATGCATGAGGAACTGCATGGCAAATGTCGTCTTACCCGTACCGCTGGATCCCACAATCACCACTGCGCTCTTATCTATTATTCCTCCCTCTATGAGGGGGTCAAGCCCATATATTCCTGTCTTTATTCTTTCGACCATTTTATTCCTCCTTTTCATCCTTTTTCATCTGCTTTGCTATCAGTTCCGCAAAACTCCTGCTCTTTTTGCTCTCTTCAACGAGATTGACTATCTTCTTCTCATCCTCTTTTCTCAGAACTTTCTTCTCTTCCTTGAACTTCTCACCCACTGCCTCGGCGAACGACCGTGCGGCGGCTATGGCAGAGGATATCTCCTTTATCATCTTCCACGGCGGTTCGAAGTCCTCTTCCGCTGGCGCTGAACTTAACCTGTATCTGTAATATGCCGCACCTACCTCGGTAACCTTCAGGTCATCGTCGAGAATACCATACCTGCGGAGTATTTCCGTGCGGTATTCCATCTCCTCAGGGGCAAATCCGAGGGCTTCGGACAGCGATTCTCTGCTTTCTTCCGGCATTTTCTGTCTTCTTTCGACTATCTCTTTGTCTATTTTATCAAGGGCCACCTGATATGCCTGAAGAGCATTGACTTTCACGGAAAATTCGCAGGTCTCGTAGCCCTCGCTAACGCATTTTATCTCCTTCGCAGAACAGGGAAGGCCCAGGTCCTTTGAGAAGAAGGAAGAGAAAGCATCTGCTGTCAGATAGCAGGTCTTCTTTCCCTTCGCATCCGGAATCAACCTTGGAATAGGGGAGTCTTTGACTGAAAATATGTATGAAAAATTCTCCACCTCTTTTATATCCATCTCCCCCAGCCCTATCTCACGGAAAATCAACCGCATGAACTGAAAGAGCGGTGTGTTTCTTATCTGGTCTTCGTCCCGGGCCACAAGGAGTTTCTTCGTCTCCTTCAGCGGTACGCGGGACATCTTCACCGCCATGCTTACCCCGCTTTCCAGTCTGGTCATCTGTTCAAGCGCAGCCGCTCTCTGGGCAAAGCTCTGATACGGACTCATTTTTTACCCTCCACCCTCTTTAAAAGCCCCATCACATCTGGAGGGAGCTTTCTTTTTCCTTTTTCGGTAACATCAAGCTCATCGGAAACATATCCTTTCGATTTTGCCTCTGCCGCCAGTTCATCCACTGTTTTCAGGTCCCTTTTAATGAGGGATGATATCACATCCTTATCCTTTATTCCAACGAGAAGAAGCTTCAGGAAATCTCTCATGAGTTCACCGTCCTCCGGCCTTCTCTCTGTGAGGGGCAGCAGGAGGTGCCTCAGGGCCATCAGCCTTTCCGCCTGAGCACCTTTCAGAGTTATGCTGACATTCTCCGCAACAAGGGTTATGACCCCTTCGTCAGGATTTCCTATGTCCTCAAGGCTTCTGAACGGAACCTCATACCACACATCACCATCGGTCATCATCATATCGGAAAGCGATATGTAGAGCGCTCCGCCCTTCCAGACAAGGTTGAGACCGTTCTCTGCGCCGGCATCGGAGATCCTGAATGTGATTTCTCCTACCTTCTGCAGTTTTGTCTTCATCACCACTTAGATTGCGGAACCCCTTTAAATATTTTTCGTAAAAAAGGCACTTTTTTTCATATAATATACCTATGGTATAATTTATGAATAAATCTACCAGTATATGAAAAACTATCTATGGTAATTTTTTTGACTATATTTTCGAGGCTTTTCACTCACTCCGAGCGCAAGGCTTATATTCGCACTCTCAATCAACAAGCGAACGGTATGACATCTGAAAATATAGCGGAGATTCTGGCGGAGAAGCAGAAGGAGATCTCGGTATCGGAGTTCTTCGAAAGGAACAGGCACGTGCTCGGTTTCGATTCCATGGTAAAATCGCTTATAACGGCGGTAAAAGAGGGAGTAGATAACGCACTCGATGCGTGCGAGGAAGCGGAGATACTTCCGGAGATATATGTGGAGCTCAGAAAAGCAGATGATACCGAGTATGCTATGGTGGTCCAGGACAACGGTCCCGGGGTCATAAGGAAGAAGATACCGAAGGTATTCGGCCAGCTTCTGTACGGTTCGAGGTTCCACGCCATAAGGCAGAGCAGGGGCCAGCAGGGAATCGGAATATCCGGTGTTGTGATGTACGGGTATCTGAGCACGGGACAGCCTGCGAGGATAGTATCCAAGACCGCCGGAAAGAGCACTGCGATCGAGGTGCTCCTGAGGATAGACACAAAGAATAACAGGCCCGAGGTCATCAGAGAAGAGCCTATCATCTGGGATGAGACGGAGCACGGTACGAGAATTGAGATAACGCTGAAAGGGAGGCTCATCAGGGGAAAGCAGTCGGTCTATGAGTATCTCAGGAGAACCGCGATAGTCAATCCGCACGCAAGAATAACATATGTTGAGAACGGAAACAAATACATATTCGAAAGAGCATCGGAACTTCTTCCGAAAAAGACCGTGGAGATAAAGCCCCACCCATACGGGATAGAACTCGGGACCCTCCTCAAGATGCTCAGACATGCGAAGAACAGGAAATTGAAGGCTTTTCTATCCGAAGAATTCTCCCGTGTGAGTTCTGCGGTTGCCGAGGAGATATGCAAAAAGGCAGGGATAGATCCGGCCAGAAAGCCTTCGGAGATGGGGACAGATGAGGCAAAGGCCCTCCTGAAAGCGATGAAAGATGTACGGATAATGGCACCATCTGCGGACTGCCTCTCCCCGATAGGCCCTCTTCTGATAAAGAAAGGCCTGAAAAACGTGATGAAAGAGTATAAGCCCGAATATTATGTTCCGCCGGTTACAAGGGAGCCAGCGGTCTATTCCGGGAATCCGTTTCAGGTGGAGGTGGGGATAGTTTACGGCGGAGACCTGCCGAGAGATAGCAGTGTCGATATCCTCAGGTTTGCGAACAGGGTCCCTCTCCTATACCAGCAGGGAGCCTGCGCTCTGACCCATGCGGTGGAGAGAATAAACTGGAAGCAGTACGGACTCGAGCAGAGGGGCGGAAAAGGGATTCCTTCCGGACCTGCTGTCATACTGTTGCATGTCGCCTCCACGAAGGTTCCTTTCACCTCGGAGGCAAAGGAGGCCGTTGCGGACATACCGGAGATACTGTATGAGCTTGACAGGGCTCTCAAGGAATGTGCGAGGCAGCTGAGGCTCCATATTCAGAAGCTTCAGAAGAAGAAGAAGACAGAGGACAAGTTCATTATCGTTCAGAGGATAATCCCCGAGATAGCCAGAAAGGTGGCGGAGATAACGGAGATGCCGGAGCCCCCGATAGACCGGACGATAACCAAGATAATGGGGGTGATATGGGTGGACGATACTGCAAAATACAGGAATAAAGGTTATGATGTCGAAGTAAAGGTGATAAATTACACCGAAAAGAAGAAAAAATTCTCTCTGTATCTCGATGTGGAGACGGAAGCCGTAGTATCCGCGGAGCCCGCCGGAATCTTGGACGGGCGCGGTCTGAGATGGGATCTCGAGCTTGCTCCGGTCGAGGCGTTCGATTTGAAAATGAGGCTTGCACTTGAAAGGGGAGAGTACAGCATGGACATATACACCAGCGGAGTGAATCCGGTGATTGTGGTCGGTGCGGAGCCGCTCCCCGGGGACTGGAACATCGAAACCGAGAGGATAACGGAGGTGAACGAATGAGCAGAAAAACACAGGCGGAAGCCGTGGAGAGTCTGGAAGACATCGCCGCTCAGATATACGAGCAGATTCGCCTGGGAAAAATACCGGAGATGAAGATACCCGTGAGAACAAAAAATAACATAATTTTTGATATAAAAAACGGTGTCTGGAAATACGGGAACAGCTTCGGGCAGAGGAGCGCAAAGAAGCTGGACGGCGCATACATGCTTCTCAGAACGCTCTATATGCTTGATTTCATAAAGGAAATGATAGAGGAGAAGAAGTCATCCACTCTCAGAGAGATGTATTACATCTCGGAGGGATGGAACGAGGCAAAATTCCACGCACAGGACGAATCGAACAATCTTGTGGAGGACCTGGAGATAATCACGAGATACATGAGGGAGGACTTCAAGCTCAGGCCCGAGGAGGACGGAGCAAGGGTGATAGGCAATATAACGATAGATGAAATAAACAGAAAAGGAGTGAAAAAGAGGATAAACTGCAGGGACGACGTGGGAGATTCCGGCTACACCATCCCTTACAATGTGGAGAAGGACAAGCTTAATTTCGTGGATGTCGATGCCGATTTCGTCATAGCAATAGAGACAGGAGGTATGTTCGACCGCCTTGTGGAGAACGGTTTCGACGAAAAGGAGAGGGCCATAGTGCTGCATCTCAAAGGCCAGCCCGCAAGGAGCACCAGAAGGATGCTGAAAAGGATGAACGAGGAACTCGGACTTCCCGTGGTAGTGTTTACGGACGGAGACCCGTGGTCATTCAGGATCTTCGCAAGCGTTGCCTACGGTGCCATAAAGACGGCGCATCTCTCGGAATATCTCGCAACACCCACGGCCGAGTTCATAGGTGTCACCGCATCCGACATACTGAATTACGAACTTCCCACCGACAAACTCAGCGATAGGGATGTGGACGCCCTTAAAGCGGAACTGAGCGACCCGAGGTTCCGGACGGATTTCTGGTTATCCGAGATAAAGACAATGCTGGAAATAAAGAAAAAAGCGGAACAGCAGGCCCTTGCGAAGTACGGTCTTGATTATGTTACGGACACCTATCTTCCGGAAAAGCTCCAGGAGAAGGGCATCATATGAGTTTTTTCACCTCTCCTTTCAGCTCCGATATTATATCAACAGGTGTCGGGTCTATTCCCCTCAGGAGCGCGAGGTAATAGCTCACGAAATCACCTTTGTAGATAAGTGAAAAAATCTTTTTTAGCGAATCTTTCCCCTCTGCCCGCACATCCAGCGCTCTTCCTCCTCTGCTCTCTATGATTCTCCTGTCGAACTTAGTTATGGCGGACAGGGCAGCGCTCTCGCCTCCCCTGAGGAAAACCGCTGAAAATCCTTCCGCGCTGTCATTCCATCCGACTATCTCGTTGTGCTCCATCTCAGTGAGAGCCCCGTAGAATGAGAGCATCTTAGCATTCTCGTTTATCTGGGTATGCCATCTGTTTGCCGCAGAGATATAGGGGCCGTACGAGTATATCACCGGAGTGGTATCCACCAGCGAGGCAGCTATCCTCTTGGCCTCGTTGTCCGCATATCTCCTCGACGGGGTCAGCCTTTCTCTGAGCTCTTTCAGATACGATGCGGTTGAGATTATCTCCACATCCGGGTCGTATATCTTGAGGGACTTCAGAGCGCTCCCCATCGCAGACACAAGGTGCCCTATGGCGGCTCTCGGCTGGAGTCCTGCCGGAATATCTATGAAATAGGCCTCTGATTCCGCAATTTCTCTGAGCTTCCCTCCAGATGAGATGGCAATGACCTTCGCACCGCGGTCAAGCGCCTCCTCCACCATATTTATAGTTTCATAAGTATTTCCTGAATAGGATAGGGCAAAGACGAGGGTATCTTTTGAAACGAATGAGGGTATGTTGAAGTTGCGGTTCGTGAAGAAAGGTATGGGAAGTCTTTCGGAAAGCCACACACCGGTGACCTCGCCAGCTATCGCGGAGCCCCCCATCCCGCAGGCAACGATGTTTTTTGGCCTGAAATTAGGTATTTCAAGCCTGTTCCCGGATTTTATTCCGCTTATCAACTGCTCCGGAAGTCCCAGAATGGCAGAGAGCATATCTTCTCTGTCAATCTCCGTTATCCTGCTCCGGTCTTCCAGAATCTTTTTTGCCTCTTTTTCTTCCATAATATTCCTCCTGAAAGTGCCGAGGACGGGGTTTGAACCCGTGACCTTCGGATTTCTCAGGATGAGCGTCAAATGATATCCCTATGAGTCCGACGCTCCGCCAGGCTGAGCCACCTCGGCTTACTGTTCTTCCGGATGGAATCTCAAATAGATGTTCTTCGCAGCGAGCTTTCCGAGCTTCTCTATTCCCTCAAGTTCCTCGATGGTAGCAGATTTGAGCGATTCCGTGTCATGGTATCCCGCATCATAGACGAGCCTTGCCTTTGCTGGTCCTATACCCTCGATGCTTTCCATCTCTTTCATGAATTCCTTCTCGCTCTTTTCCTCTTCCGCCTCTTCCCTGAGGTCTGCGGCAGGTCTTGCAAGAATCTCGGATTTCCTTATCTCCACCCTTTTCACGGGCTTTATCCTCTTGCATTCCTTTGCGATGTCCTTGGAGAGCGCACCGGTGACCATCTCTCTGACGAGTTCGGCCATTGTCATATTCTCAGCTCTGGCACCGACCACTTCGGAGACACTTTCTCTGAGAGCATGCTGGTATGAGGACGATATACGCCCTACCGAGATGATGACGCTTTTCACTCTTACCTTATAGCCGTCCTTGGTCCTTACATCCACCACGTTCTCTATCTTGCTGTTCCTTCTTCTTGTAAGCCTTCTGATATAATCGCTCGTCATATCGTGGCCGATGAACTCGGTCATGGCATCCGTGCCCTTTATACCGTTTATTTTGAAATAGAGCTTTATGTGGGCCTTGGTGAAGTCCCCTGTCATGTCCTGAAGACTCGCTTCGCTCACCCTTCCGATAAGCATTTCCGGCTCTCTTGCGGGAGTTTCCCCTATCTCTGCCTCCTTGAACATCTCTGGAGCCAGTATCCTGTACCACTGCTTGGCTTTCCACGCTTCGCGGATTTTTCGGGCTGCGACCCTTGCTCTCGTTTTCTTTGCCATTTTTTTCCTCCTTTTAGATGGCTCAGCCTTCCCCTACTACAAACCCTTTATAATACTTTTGCTGAAAATGCGCCAAACATTAAATAGGAGCCAAAGATGACCGTTCATGCTCGATATCAGGCTCATAAGGGAGAATCCCGATATTGTCCGCAGGTCCCAGAATCGAAGGAGGGAAGACCCTTCTGTCGTCGATCGGGTTCTTGAATATGACAACCTGTGGAAGGGTGCTTTGAAGAGGATAAATGAGCTCAGAGCGCTCAGAAATTCGAAGAGCCGCGAAATCGGGAGAATAAAGAAGGAAGGAGGGGACATATCCGGCATAACAGCGGAGATGAAGTCCATATCCTCGGAGATAAAGGAGCTTGAGACAAAGGTAGATGACTATCTTTCAGAGAGAGACAGGCTCCTCAGGTCGATACCGAACCTTCTGGATGACTCCGTTCCCGACGGGGAGGACGAGGAGGATAACAGGCCGATAAGATTCTGGGGGAAGGCGATGGTTCAGCCGGAGCACCTCGGAGAATTCAAAGAAGCGTCCCTCGGAAAGATGGATTATGAGGAACTGGGTTTCCATCCTGTCAGCCATGTCGATCTGATGGAAGAAAAAGGTCTTGCGGACATAGCCAGAGCCGCCAAGGTATCGTCGGCCAGATTCTACTACCTCAAGGGTAAACTGACAATACTCGACCTTGCACTTCAGAGGTTCGCATTGGACTATCTGGCGAAGAAGGGCTATGTTCCGGTGCTGCCGCCCTATATGCTGAGAAGAGAAGCTATGGAAGGCGTGACTGACCTGAGCGCATTTGAGGACACCATTTACAAGATAGAGGATGAGGACCTTTATATGATATCCACATCCGAGCATCCGATAGCCGCAATGTACATGAATGAGATACTGGAACCCGACATGCTGCCTGTAAAATATGCGGGAGTGAGCTCGTGTTTCAGAAAGGAGGCGGGTGCGCATGGAAAGGACACGAAAGGCATATTCAGGGTGCACCAGTTCAACAAGATCGAGCAGTTCGTGTTCTCGAAACCCGAGGATTCCGGAAAAATCCACGAAGAGCTCATATCAAACGCGGAGGAGATATTTCAGGCCCTGGAACTGCCGTACCGCATAGTGAATGTCTGTTCCGGAGACCTTGGTGCCGTGGCTTCGAAGAAGTATGACCTTGAGGCATGGATGCCAGTGCAGGGGAAGTTCAGGGAGATGGTATCCGCCAGCAATGTTCTGGAATATCAGGCGCGCAGGCTGAACATAAGGTACCGCGGAAAGGGAGAGAACATCTTCCTTCATACGCTGAACAGCACTGCGATAGCAACCACAAGAGCAGCCGTTGCCATAATGGAGAACCATCAGACAAAGGACGGGACCGTAGAGATTCCGAAGGCACTGCGGGAATACACTGGTTTTAGTGAGATATGAGGAGGATAAGCGGAATTCATCACTGTCAAAAATGAATGAAAAAGGGTTTAGGCCTTATTTGTCTTGTTTATGCTCTCAAGTTCCTTTCTTTCCTCTGTATCGACCTTTTTCTCCTCTTCCTCGAGCTTCTTCAGGTCTTCCTTTATCTTTTTCTCGCCAGGAATCTCTCCGAGGACATCGTCCACTTTTCCGATGATGTTCTCAAGGGCCTGTATGGAGTTGGCCGGCCTGTCTGGAACATTGTTGGATGCGCCCAGATACTCCGCAGCTCCTTCCACGAGCCTGCTTATCTCGAACGGGAAGATTATCTTCGTCGACTTGCCGTCTGCCATGGTCTTCAGGGTGTTGAGCGAGAGCACGGTGAGAGCTTTGTGGTCCATCGGTGCGGCACCGAGGCTGAGTATCCTGAGTTTCTGAGCATCTCCCTGAGACATAAGAATGGTAGCGGTCTTCTCTCCTTCGGCTTCCAGTATCTTTGCCTGCTTCACGCCCTCCGCTTTCAGGATGGCCGACCTCTTCTCTCCTTCGGCTTCGAGGATCGAGGACCTTCTTTTGCCGTCCGCCCTGAGTATAGAAGCCCTTCTTTCTCTCTCCGCAGATGTCTGCTCTTCCATCGCCTGTTTTACCGGCCCGACAGGGTCAACCTCCTTTATCTCGACACCGTCGACCTTCACACCCCACGGGTCAGTGGCCTTATCGAGGTCGTTCCTCAGCTTCATGTTTATCACATGTCTGTTCGAGAGTATCTCATCCAGTTCCATGTCACCTATTACCGACCTGAGGTTGGTCTGTGCCAGATATATCGTCGCAGTCTTGTAGTTCTGTACCTCGAACACCGCCTTTTTCGGGTCGATGACCTTTATGTATATCACGGCGTCCACATTCGTCGGCGAGTTGTCCTTTGTTATCACTTCCTGTTTGGGAACATCCAGCGTCTGAACCCTTTCGTCCACCACTATGATCTGCCTCAAAAAGGGCGATACTATGTTCCATCCCGGCTTCAGGACCCTCCGGAAGGTTCCCATGAATATGTATATTCCTTCCTCGTACGGCTGTATTATCACTATCGCTCTTGCCAGCACCGCCAGCACCAGGATTATGATAAACAGCACGCCCAGTCCGAGCCATACCATCATTGTTGCGTCCATTGTTTTACCTCCTTTGTTTTTTCTTTTTAAAAGGGGCGGAGTTCATTTCCCCGTCTCCCGTCTTTTGACATTGAATTGGCATTTTCATCACTTCTTTCCCGCCTCTTTCACAACTACATGCACGCCTTCGCTGGACACCACCTCCACAAGGGTGCCTTCCGGTATTTCGTGCTCTGCGGTCGCGCTCCACATCGTGTTGTCTATCTCGACCTTTCCGTCAAGGCTGTGCGGGACCACCTTTTTTCTGACTATCCCCTTCTTTCCTATGAGACTCGAGGATACAAGGGTCTGAGGGTTCTGATTGCCCCCGATCTTTTTATAGAGATACAGAACCGTGAAAGCTGCGCCGATTGATACGATTATCGCTATTACCAGTGCGATCGGAGTGTAGAGAGCAGGTGGATATACCAGCCCTATAACGCCCATTATCGCAAAGAATGTCCCGAGCACCGAGATGAAAAACCCCGGTACGACCGGCTCCAGCGCTATGAGAATCGCTCCGATTATCAGCAGGGATATGCTTACCTCGTACAGATCCATCTTTTCACCTCTACGCCATTAGATTTGATGTATATATATCTTTCTATGACTAAACTTTGCGGTGTCAGTATGTTCTCGACATATAAAGAAAGGTCTTCGCATCCTTTCCGCATATCGGGCATTTTCCATCGGCCTTTTCAGGCGGCTCCTCAGTACCCAGAGCGCTCATGCCGGTGAGCTCTTCCATCCTCAGGCCGCAGCTCTCTTCTCCGCACCATCTGACCTTTATTATGCTCGGCAGGTCCTCTGCCCTCAGTTCTTCGAGTTCTTCGGTCTGACCGGCCATTTTCGCCTTTGCCTTCTCGTTAAGGTGCCGCTCAATCTCCTGCATAAGCTCTCCGATCTTCGTGTCGATGTCTTCCAGAGGCACGCTCCTCTTTTCCAGCGTATCCCTTCTGAAAACCGTTACAGACCCGCTTTCGATGTCCCTCATACCAAGTTCCAGTCTCAGAGGCACGCCTCTTATCTCCCATTCGTAGTATTTGCTTCCGGGTCTCAGTTCTCTGTCGTCGAGATATACGCGGAATCCCGCATTGGAAAGCTCTTTCTCGAGTTCCGAGCACGCACCGCTCACCTCTTCCTTATAGCCCTTCCTGAGTATCGGGACTATGACTATCTGATAAGGCGCTATCGCAGGGGGAAGAATCAGGCCGTGCTCATCCCCGTGAATCCCTATTATGGCTCCCAGAAGCCTTTCGCTCATGCCGTATGTGGTCTGATGTACATAATGATGCTCCCCGTTCTCATCCTCATACCGGATGTCATAAGGCCTTGAGAAGTTATCCCTGTACTGGTGTATAGAGCCTATCTGGAGTATTTTTCCCTCCATCAGGGTGTCTATGCCAAGGCTGTAATACGCTCCTGCAAACTTGTCCCAGTCCGGCCTTCTGTGCACCTCGTATGGGATACACAGCCTTTTCATCAGCCTGTCCAGAATTCCGAGGTCCTCCTTTATCTGCCTCTCGGCGCTCTCATAATCCCTGTGTGCGGTATGAGCCTCGAAAAAATGTATTTCGCGCACCCGTATGAACGACCGGGTCTGCTTGGTCTCATATCTGAAGGTGCTGACCAGCTGGTATATCTTCAGGGGAAGGTCGGAATGCGAGCGAATCCAGAGGGAGAACATCGGGTACATGGCGGTCTCGCTGGTGGGTCTGAGAAGGAGTTTGACATCGAGCTCGTTCTCTCCCGCATGAGTCACCCAGTAGACATCCTTTCCGAAGCCTTTGATGTGCTCCGCTTCTTTGGCGAACTCGGTCTCCGGTATGAGCGTTGGAAAATTCACCTCCTCATGCCCGGTTTTCTCCAATTCGTTCCTTATCAGTTCATCTATGGCCCTCATTATCTTCCATCCGTACGGCATCCACACGTTCATTCCCTTTATCGGATATCTCTTGTCGGTCATTCCCGCCTTTTCTACGATGTCATTGTACCAGTCAAGGAAGTTCTCTCTTGGTGGAAGCTCGTCGAGGCGCATGGAAAGGGCAAAAATGCGGGGGTTAAAAAGATTTGGCATGCCCCTTCTAGGGGCTAAACGGAAGCTCTTCTGAAATAGGCGGGAGATTTCGGCGGAAAACAATGTCTATTCTGGGCCTCTCGGAGGATATGAGGGTAGGCCACTGAAATTCATACGAGTCTCTGAGCCACTGCCCGCCCTCGACTTCCTCAATCCTCTTTTCAATCCCTCCCAGCTGTTCCAGCGCATCTCTTTCGTCATCCGAACCCCCTTTTCTCTTGCCATCAAGAACCGTTTTCTTGGGGTATTTCGTCTTCGAATTGTAATCCAGTTTGGCTAAAACTCTGGCTATTCTTTCTGCGGATTCCCGTTTATGCTCTTTCACAGCTCTTATTCCGCAGTCATAAAGATGTGTGATTGGCCCGACATCTATGCTGGATAGGGTTTTCTCGTCGTTTTCCTCCAGAATTCCGCCTATAAGATCCGCATATTCATCGCACCTTTCGAAATCTCCCAAAACACAAACGGCATTCATATAAATCATAGAAAGTGTGCGGCTGTCACCTGCTTTTTTAGATGACTTAATCGCTTTGTAAAAATATTCCATCCGCTCCTTATCATCCTTCTTTTGCATGGACAAGAAAAAGTATGCCTTACCGAGAAGTCCGTAATCTCTCCGCTTTTTTCCGATACGCACCGCTTTAGAGAGGTACGACAGCCCTTTCTCTTTTGTTTCGTCATCCGAGGCAGAGCAAAGAAGCTGCCCCAGCAAAAGATGTGCTTTTCCATAACCTTTCGTATATTTGGATTTATTCCCGTATTCGATGGACAGTTCCAGATGCTTCCGGGCTTTTTCAGCAAGTTCCTCATCTTTCGGGCGGCCCCGGCCATTATTGTTTTTGATATTCTCTCCGAGCCTCAGATGGGCCTCTGCCAGCCCAGCAAAATCTTTCTGCTGCTCGGCTAGAGCTATGGCCTTTTTATAGCCATTTGGCTCGATGTAATTCAGTTCAGCCTCCAAATCCCCTGTTCTCAGATATATCTCAAAGGCCTTTTTGAAGAGAGACCCCTCAATTGCTATCTCAGCGGCGAAGTCAAATCCTACAAAAGCCTTTTCCAACTCTCCGTATTTCAGGTGAATCTCTTCCTCTTGTATTGCGGCCTCTATGCTTTCCTTGAGAGAATGCGTTTCCGAAGGCGTGCTTTGAATCTCTCTCCTGTATAAATCTATGTAAGTCCTCATCTTTCCCCAGTTGAAATATGCAACCTCCTTAAATATGCTTTTTCCGGATTTCTCTGCGTAATATGCCATCGTCTCCCATGCGTAGAGCGCTTCATCGAGCATTCCGACCTTGATAAGAATAAGAGCTATGGAGAAATATCTTGCGGCCAGTCTGTCCCATTTTTCATTCCTTTCCAAGGCCTCCGTATCTGGTGTATATCGGCGCAGTTCATTCAGGAAAAAATCCTTTCTATCCTTCGGAGTCTCCTCACTGTGCTTGCGGTATTCCTCCTCCAGCGAGTAAAAGGTCCCGTCAAGATACTCCTTCCATTCATCATCGGTCTCTGCGGTCTCGAATCTCAGTTTGAGAATCTCTTTTTGGCACTCGTTCAGCTTTTTCTGTCTATCGGGCTCTTGATAATATATCAGTTCATCAAGCCT
>CAZQEG010000014.1:7755-13127 GCA_964591575.1 uncultured Thermoplasmata archaeon | reverse complement strand
CGTGGGGTCTCCGTATATGTTCTTATCCGGAGCTGCCGGCATTCTTTTCGTGGGGCTTCTCTTTCTCGAAGGCTGAGGTGTCGGAGGACTGTAAGTCGGTGCAGGCGTTGTCTGTTGATACTGAGGAGCTCCCGGCGATGCATAGTTCTGTGCAGGCCTCGGGGGGCTTCTTGCCTGCTGGGCTGCCTGAGGATTTACAGGCCCCTGAAGCGGTTTCAACCATGAGAACGTTCTCCCGCAGTTGAGGCATATTCCGGTCCCGTCGTCGTAGAATTCAAGCATATCCGAGCCGCAGTATGCACATTTTCCTTTCGTGGGTTTCTTCACCCACTGGCCGTTTATCATCACATAGCCGTTGTTATCCAAATTACCACCACCGCCAAATAGATATCTCACTATATAAAATTTGCTCTTGCTCGGTGCAATCCCGTGCACCCTCGCATTTCAGAAAGTTTTATATCCGATGTGATGATGGGCAAAATGAGTTTAATGAAAAAAAGCGCACTTATGATGGCGGTCATACTTTCGATGTCCATGTTCGTTTCTTTATCCGCCGGAGCTTCTGGCAGCGAGGAGATTCATATCCATCCGGAAGAGAGCGCTCAGCTTTCACCTAGGATTTACGGCAATCTCGTGGTGTGGGAGGATTACAGGAACGATCCCACAGGCGGTTACAGCGGGGAAGGTACCGGAAATCCGGACATATATCTTTACAACATCAGTTCCCGCCGGGAGATGCCGATATGCACTCAGGTATCCGGCGATGGAATGAAAGATTCTGCACAGCAGAATCCCGATATCTGGAAGAACCTTATCGTGTGGGAGGACTGGAGGAATGGGAATGCGGACATCTACATATATGACCTAAGCGACGCCAACCAGCCCGCCAACGGCACCAGACTGACATTCAATCCGGCGAATCAGGTGGAGCCCAGGATATGGGGACATTATGTGGTGTGGATAGATTACAGAAATGGTCTCGACGGCGATGTATATGCCTATGATCTTTCGGTAGATTCGAACGGCGACGGCATACCGAACTGGAAAGAGAGGTCCTACGGTGCCGGAGATGCTCAGATGGCCATAAAACCGCTGTGCGTGAATATCTACGAACAGAAAGACGTGGCCATATCCGGCAATATCGTCGTGTGGAAGGATTATAGGAATGACACCGGCAACGGGGACAGGAACATATTCGGTTACAATCTCAAGACCGGAAAAGAATTCCAGATAACCTCGGAGAAGCACAACCAGTTCCAGCCCGCCATATATGGTGATAAGGTCGTATGGGCCGACACGAGGAACGGAAACTCGGCAGTATACGGGAAGAACCTCACCACCGGCAGCGAGTTCAGGGTCTCGCCATCCAACAATTCCCAGAGGTTTCCGGCTATATGGAAGGACAGGGTCGTATGGGTCGAGAGGATAAACGGAAAGGATGTCCTGAAGATGGCCCGGATTGGTATGCATGCCGGGACAGTGGTATCCGGTAGCTGGGACCAGCACTCTCCGGCAATATCAGGTATGGGGGTGGTATGGACCGATGACAGGGAGACCAAGAACATCAACGGCAGAGAATATCCGATATGGAACGTATATTTCTTGAGAGACGAATCCGCTAACGAAGATAGGGCGCCTGTGATATCCGATATCAATGTAAGCTTCAACGGAAAGGAGCCAAAGGTCTCCGAGAGCATCAACATAACCGTCACAGCGCATGTTTATGACCCAGAAGGGGATAATTTTACCGTGACGCTGACAGAACCCGATGGCACCCAGATTCGTATGTACGATGACGGCGCGCATTCCGACGGAAAAGCGGGGGACGGTGTTTTCGGCGCGGAATTCACATACACCCCGAAAAAGGGCGGAGAGCATGATATGGTCATACATGCCGAGGACGAATACGGCGTATCTTCGGAGCAGATGGTAGGCTTTACGGTCAGAGGGGAGAACCCGTTCATAATTCTCTGGGGGGCGGTGGCCGTTGTCATAGTGTTCCTCCTTCTGATACTCTTCGCATATGTGATAAGAAAAAAGAGCGCATCCATAGAGGAAGCGGAAAAAACGGAAAAGAAATAGCTACTTCTTTTTCGATGCTCTTCTAATTACGCCGGCCAGCGTGTGGAACTCCCATTTCGTAGGTCCGGCCCTGGCTATCAATCTTCTGAAGGTTATGCTGGCTCTTTCTCTTTTGAAGGCAGGCCAGTCTATGCTTTCGAGAAGTTCGTCGAAGAATCCGAAGAGTTCCTCCCGCTCTCTGGCTGATGCCGCCGTAACCGTCCTTTCCTCCACACCTCTTTTGAAAATCTCGTACATTATTATGGAAGTCGCATGGGAGAGATTCAGAACAGGATAATCAGGGTTCGTAGGTATCGTAAGGAACAGGTCACATTTCATGAGCTCCTTGTTGTAAAGGCCGTAGTCCTCCCTTCCGAAAACGAGCCCTATCTTCCCTTCGTAGTCGGCAAAGCGCTCTGCAAATTCCGAGGCGCTCATCGGTACCCTTATGGATTTCTTCTCGCCGGAGCTTACCCTTGCGGATGTTGCTGCGGTAAGGTCCACATATTCAGCGGCTTCTTCCAGGCTTTTCACGATCATTGCATCGTCGAGGATGTTCTGGGCGTGCATCGCCCGGGTATATGCCTCCTCTCCGAGCTCGCGCGGGTTCACGAGTATCAGTTCCCTGAGCCCGAAATTCGACATGGAGCGCGCTATACTGCCCACATTCCCGCCTGTCTTCGGTTCCACCACTATCACGGAGTAGCTAACCATTCTTCTTCTCCAGTGTGATGCCTCTCTGCCCCTGATAATGCCCGGACCTTGCCGAATATTCCATCTCCGCACCTTCGGTCAGGACTTCGAATACCATCTGGGCGAACCTGTCCCCTATCGGAAACTCGACGGTCTTCTGCGATGCGTTGAATGCCGAAAATGTCAGGGTTCCGTGGAAACCAGCATCTATCTTTCCGAATGCCGCTATTATTCCGCGCCTTGCCCATGAGGTCCTTATCCACAGCTGAGCGCTTATCTCCCTCCCGAACTTCACATATTCCTCGGTGCTGAGAGCGAACCATGTGAGGGGAGGTATCTCCGCAGTGCCTTCTGAGAAGTGCCTGTCTTCGGATGGCACATATATCTCCGAAATCGAGAGGTCATAGCCGTTTGGGGTTAGGTAGCTATCTCTGAATGGTTCTATAGAAAGCTTCCCTTCTTCGATGAAATTCTTTATGGCGCTGTCCGAAAGTATCATTCCAGGCCCTCCAGCAGTGAGACCATGACATCTCCGGGGTTCTTTGCCTTTACGATTCCGGATGCGAGAAGCACGCCCGAAGCGCCGAGTTCGACGGCCTTTCTGACATCCTCCTTCTTTTTCACGCCTGCGCCGCAGAGAACCTTCACATTCGGGTCTATCTTCTTCACGGCATCCACGGAACCCGATATCAAATCCGGTCTGGCGGTCGATACCGAGATATTACCCCCTATAAGTTCGGGCGGCTCTATGGCAACATATGTTGGCCCTAGGGCAGCTGCCGCGGCAGTAACATCCAGATTGTTGGTGCAGACCATGCTTTCCAGGCCTTTTTCCTCAGCTCTTCTGACGGATGCGTCTATATCCGCAAGTATCATCCTCTTTTCGGAGTGATTTATCATCGTTCCGACAGCACCCGCTTCTTTAAGCATCTCAGCAGTTATGGAGCCGGTGTGGCTTCCGGGCGTGCATGGGTCCATGTGCTGCGAAAAAACCGGAAGTTCCGTGGATTCCGCCACTTCCCTCAGATCTATCAGGTTCGGGATAAGGATGACCGTATGGTCGAACTCGCGGGCTGCGTGCTCTATCTCTTTTGCCAGAGCAAGCGCTCTTCTTCCGGTAGCCTCCGCATAAGCCTTGAAACTGACTGCAACAAGTGGTGTTTTTATCATGCACAGGGATTGGGAAGGAGTAAAAAAAGCTTGCTCTCACTGATTCCTTTTCAGCATAAGCTTGTGATATCTCGTGAGATAGCCGGCGATTCTGTTTCTCATCTTTTTCGTGCTGACATCGGTTATCTCCGAAACAAGCTCTTTGTTCGCATCGAAATCGTCGCCTATCATGTCGGCATGCTTTTTTTCTATCTCGATGGCGACTCTTTTTATATATGTTGGTCTTATACTGCCCATATTCGAACCTCTTCTCCCACAACTCAAGCCTGTTAATAAAGATTTAGGTGGACCGGGCAGGCCACGGCAGGATATCCGCACGGCCCGCAGCCGGGTCCATGAGGTTCTCATACCACTTTTCGCACCAGTATTTCATTATCTCCGTCTCCAGCATCATCAGCATCACCTCCATACTATATTGTGTAAAAAGACATATATGAATCTTTCTTTCAGCTTTCTTTATCGGATTTTTAAATAATAATCTTTCATGCGCAGAGCATCATCCTCTATCAGAGGGCTTTCCGAGATGACCACCCCCTTTATCCCAAAATCATGCCATGAACGCAGCATATCCCTCCAGTTCATATCCGATTCTTCAAGAGGCAGGTGTCTTATTTCACCTTTCTCCGAGTACTCTATTCCCGAGGCATGGATGTGCATGTTCAGAAGCCCCTCTTTTCCAAGAGAATCCTCCACCGCTTCAAGAATTCCTCGAAACTCCTCATATGTATTGTACTTTCCGCCAGTCCTTGCATGCAGGTGCGCGAAATCTATGCACGGCATGACCTTTTCGAACTCCTCGGATATGGAAAGCAGGTCTTTCAGTCCTGAGAACTGGCTCTTTTTTCCGGTGGTCTCCGGCCGCACCCACACATCAAGCCCTTCATCATCCAGAATATCACAGACCCTTTTGATACCGGCTTTAACAAGCATATAGACCTTTTTAGGCTCTCTTCCCTGAAAAAAGCCGGCATGGAACACCACGGAATATCCGCCGGCAGCAGCGGCGAGTCTGGCGGTGTCAGCAATCCTTTTTATACTTGCATCCAGCTTTGCGGGCTCCTCACTTGCGAGATTTATGAAATAGGGCGCATGTGCCGTCAGCATCACCTTCTTGCGCTCGGCCGCCTCACCGATGCTAATTGCGGTGTCCTCCTTCATCCTCACCCCCCGGACGAACTCCAGCTCCATTGCTCCAAGCCCGAGTTCCTTCACCCTATTTATGCCGCTGATGCTGTCCCTTTTTGGAGAGGATATCGGTATGCCTGCGGTTCCGAAGAGCAGCCCTTCGGCTCTTTTCATCATCTTCTCTCCTTATTGCGGTATCCCATGACGAACAGGGCGGCCAGCACCAGGAATGCTATCGAGAACATGACTATCGCAGTGAGCACCGTATCGCCCCTTGATTCACGGGGAGCTCCGTGAGCATAGGCATATTCGTCGGAGAGGAA
>CAZQEG010000014.1:0-7655 GCA_964591575.1 uncultured Thermoplasmata archaeon | reverse complement strand
ATACGCCCATGTCTGGCCCACTTTCCACGGTATTTTCACAGAGGAGACGGGCTTTGCATTCAGAACTTCGGCCGGTTCTCCGCTGTATATTATCTTATCCGAGAAGGAATACCCGCCTCCGCTGCGGGAGAACAGAAAGAGCGCTCCGCTCAGACGACCGGGAACATATTCCGAAAAAATCGGAGCAAAAAGATATGAGTCATTCAGCCGCATTCTGCCGGTGATATTCCCATTGTTCAGGGAATAGAACATTCCGGCATCGGTGGTGACGAAAACATCTCCCATGAGGGGTATGTAAACCGGATTTCCCGGGATTCCGGTGATATTCTGGTACCATTTGACATTACCGCCGCTGATGCAGTATACGCGTCCCATTCCGTTTTCTTCTGTGTTTACAGAGGCATAGAGCTTTCCGGAGAGAGAGTCGCCGATGCCTGTTACGGGGCGGCCTTCCATGAGCTTTATCTCTTTTTTCACCGTCCCGTCGTGCATATCCACCTCCACAATCTTTCCTTTGTCGGTTCCGAAAACAGGGCCCATTCCGCGCCCCTGAAATCGATAGTTCCTCGGGATGAAAAGTCCGGTCGTCCGGTCATTTTGCGTTAGTGTCCATTTCAGAGCACCGCTGGCCGCGTCCAAAGCCGAGCACACAGTATCGTTCGAGACCACGACATCCCCGTCTCTTTCATCCGCCCGAATCTCCTTCACAGGGAATCCCATCGTACGGTTCCACATTATGTTTCCGGCCATGTCAACAGCCATCACCCTCCCACTCTCATCGCCCACGACTATCCATGTGCAGTTTCCCTCATACAGAGAAAGCACGGCGTTTGGAGATGAGATGTTCAGCATCCAGAGAAGAGAGTATCTAACGGGAGAGACATCGCTTACCGGTATCAGAGGCCACGAATCGATATGGTCTCCGACCGCAACAAGCTTTCCGCCGTCAGTTGTAAAGAGCATTGTGCTTGAGCCGTTCCACAGCGTACCGGCGATGAGGGGGCCGCACACCATCTTTCCCGCATCCGCAGGAAGTACGGAGGAAGGCTGCTCTCTCAGCTTATCGCCTGTCGAGGGGTCTATCGCTATCAGCCCCTTGTCGGTCTTCAGATAAATGGCCTCGACATAGTTGTTCCCGTAATTCCCGTTCTCGGCCACCGTGTTCATCGATTCTCCGTCGCTCAGCAAACCATCCGGTCTGTCCAGTATGGTATAATTCCCTTTGTTCTCCCAGTACTTCTTCACGCTGATGTACGAGTTTATATCCCCGATGGCCGGCACTGAGAACAGCATCGGCAGCACAAGTAAGAGGGTAAGCACGCACACCACATATTTCTCCTTCATGGAATCATCTCTTTGGAATCATATAAGAATCCCATATATATGAATCTATCGCTCAATGGAATCTTTGAGATGCTGAAAATTAACCAATGGGAGATGTTGGTATGGCAGGGCATCCCGTACCCATAAACCGGCATCCGCTGAAAAATGTTTATAATCCCTCCTTTTATCCTGCAACATGGCAGTGCTTGTAAGCGCACCTTCAAGGCTACATCTCGGATTCATACCCCCGGTTGAAGAAGGTGCTATGCCCGGCTCTGCGGCCGTGTCTCTCGACGCTCCCAGAATAAACCTCGAAATGAAAGAAAGTGAGGCGCTCCATGTTTCGGGCCGGTATGCAGGGGAATTCTTCTCTCTCGCATCCTCTTTCATAGATGAATTCGCCCCCGGAAAAGGCGCTGATATAACCGTTGCGGAGTCTATAAGCAGACATGTGGGTCTTGGTTCCGGCACCCGGATGGCCCTCTCGGTCGGTATGGGGCTGAGCGCTCTCTACGGCCTCGGACTTTCTCCCTATGAGATATCCGACTTCTACGGAAGGGCGAAGAACTCGCGCGCAGGTCTCGAAAGTCTCATACACGGCGGACTTTCCCTTGTTTCTCCGAGCAGGACCATCCATCTCCTTCTTCCGGACGAATGGGTCTTCATCGTTGCAATTCCATCTCTCAGGCATGATTTCTACGGAACCAGAGAACAGAGCATGATGAGCAATCTCGGAAGGATGAGGCATGCGGAGACGGACCTCATTTCCGCTCTTGAGAAGGCCGTTAGGGCGGGGGATATCACCGAGGCCGGCCGCATTCTTGGGGATATTGACAGGTATACTGGTGAATGGTTCCGTGATTTTCAGGGAGGAACATATACGCACGAGCTGACGGAAAAGGTGGTGCTAACTGCGAAAGAGCACGGAGCCGCATCGGCGGGTCAGAGTTCATGGGGTCCGGCGGCATATATCCTCAGCGGGAAGGAAGATGCGGATGCCATAACGAACGCAGTTGCAGAAATGGTGGGCAAAGGACAAATTTACAGGACTTGTCCGTCGAAATCAGGTATGGAGGCCAGCCGCATATGAAATCCGAAAAATCACGAAATAATGCATAAATGGGGTATGACCGAATTCTTTATAAGTCATGGTGCAATGAGGTAAGCAGGTGGTTCAATGAGCATTTTGGATTCGATTCTTGATAAGGAAAAAAGAGCGCTCGGAAGGTGTTTGAAAGCCCTCCAGAAGGCCAGAGAGTTCTATGAAAGCGGAGAGGACTCTAAGGTTCAGGAGCAGCTCGATTCGATATCCCAGATGCTCGGCGAGCTCGGTACCGTAAAGAACAGAGTGGATTTTGCCGATTTTTACATGAAAATGGGGGATTTTCTCGTCGAAACAGGCTCCAAAAAGGATGCGGCTCAGGCGTATGCGAAAGGGACAAAGCTTGACATAGGGAATTTGGAACTCTGGAGAAAGCTTGGAAAGACATACGGAGAGATAGGCAAGAAGGCCGAAGCCGTGAAATGCTTCTCGAAACTGGCGGCACTGAATCCGGGAGATTCGGATGCGTGGATTTCTCTCGGTGATGCTTATATGAAGCTTGATGACGAAAAGAAGGCTCTGGATGCGTATTATAAAGGGGTTAAGGCAGACCCTCTTAACCTCACTCTGTATGACAGGATACTGAAGATAAATGACACGCCAGTATGGTGGACGAAGAAAGGGATGGCGCTCAATAAGCTTGACAGGCGCAGAGATGCGGTCAGCGCTTTCGATGAGGCTCTTATCAGGAAATCCAATTATATCGAGGCTCTCGTTCAGAAAGGTATCACCCTTCAGCTTTTAGGGGATTACAACGGTGCCCTCCTTTCATTCAACAAAGCCCTGAACTCCGACCCGACGAACGGGGTACTGTGGAAGCATAAGGGAATAGTCCTCTATGAGATGAAAAGATATGCGGAGGCGCTGGACGCTCTGGAGAGGGCATCGAGTTTCATGAAGGACGATGCCGGCATATATTATTACATCGGTGAAGTATACTATCAGATGAAGGAGTATAAGCAGGCTGTGGAGGCCTATGATGAGGCGATAGGGCTGAAGCCGAGGAGCATGAAAGCCCTGAGCAGAAAGAAGGATGCCGTGAAGAAGCTTCAGGACTACCGTGAGCTTCTGAGAACCTGTGAGGCCATACTGAAGATAGACCCGACGGATGTGGAATCATGGTATGACAGGGGTTTTGCTCTCGAAAGGATGAAAAGGTATAAAGAGGCCGTGAAAGCGTACGAAAAAGCCTCTCAGCTCGAGCCGAAGCTCCTGAAAGCGCTCAAAAGAGAAGAGGAGTGCCTGAAAAGGCTCCATGACTATTCAAACATCATAAAGACATGTGACAGGATAATTCGCATAAAATCCGATGACCGGGATGCGTGGTATGACAAGGCCGTATCTCTGGAAAAGCTCGGGAAGTATTCGGGTGCGGAAAAGGCATATGCGAAGGTTCTGGAGCTGGAACCCGACCATATGAAGGCTCTGCAGAGAAGGAAGGAATGCCTGAAGCATCTGAAGAGGCACAAGGACATAGTCGGGACATGCAAAAGGATAGTGAAAATAGACCCGAAGGACAAGGCGGCATGGTACGACCTCGGGATATCCCTAGAAGCGCTCGGCGATGACAAAGGCGCTCTGGATGCTTATACAAAGGCCGTAGCCATACCTCCGAAAAAGAACAATGCGGACATACTCTTCAGAAGGGGAAAGATATTGGAAGAGCGCGGAAGGCTGGACGAAGCCCTTAAGGACTACAAAAGCGCTCTGAAACTCAAGGATGACTGGAAGATATGGAAGAGAAAGGCCGGTGTCGAGAAGAAGATAGGAAAACTCGAGGATGCCCTTCGCTCCTATGAAGAGGCTCTGGAAAGGAACGGAAAGGATGAGGAGATGTGGTACAGCAGGGGTTCGATACTGGAATCTCTGGAAAGGTACGAAGAGGCGCTGGTATCCTATGAAAAGGCTCTAAATCTGAACCCGAAGGACGGGGATGCGTGGTACAGCAAGGGAAATGTGCTCTCTCTTCTCGGAAGGTACGAGGAATCCATAGTTGCCTTCGAGCGCTCCCTTTTCTACAAGAAAAAGAACAGGTTTGCATATATCAGAATGGGGGAGAGCTTTGACAGGATAGGCAAGCTGGAGGAGGCGGTAAAGGCATACGCGAACGCTTTAAAGCTGGACCCGAAGGACATAGACGCCCTGAAGCTCAAGAAGAATTCCCTGAAGAAATTGGGGAAGCCCATGGAAGTGAGGAGGACATGCGACAGGATACTGGATATTGATGTCAATGACAGGGATGCGTGGCTGGACAAGGCAAGGGCCCATTCGGAACTCGACGAGCTCGATGATGCGTATTTGGCATACAGAAAGGCCCTGAAGCTCAATCCTAAGGATATAATCGTGTGGATAGAGGCCAAGAATCTGGTAAAAAGGATGGGGGATGACAGGAAGGTCATAGAGTACTGCAAAGCCATACTCAAGATGGATAAGATGAACACTGAGGCATGGAAGGACCTCGGAACGGCAGAGATACGGACAGGGGACAGGGAAAATGGGATAAAGCACCTTAAAAATGCACTTGAACTGGATTCCGAGGACAGGGAGCTCTGGGTCCTGCTGGGAGATACCCTTCAGAAGATCAACAGATACGGAGAAGCCGCCGATGCATACGGGAGAGCTCTCGAGCTGAGGGAGAGCGCCGACATCCACAATAAGAGGGGAATAGCCCTGATGAGGACGGAAGAATACGAATTCGCCCTTCAGGAGTTCAAGGACGCTGTGGAACTCGAGAGGAGCAAGAAGGACTACTGGATGAACATGGCTCTGGCCCTTCAGAAGATAGGGAGGGCAGATGAGGCCATAGTGTCTATGGATTCCGCTCTCAGACTCGACCCGGACGACCACACCCTCCTATATAGGAAAGCAAAACTGCTGTACTCTTCCGGGAGATATGAGGAAGCCATAGCTTCCGTTACAAAGGCGATAAAGATAAAAAGAGATGACTGGAAGTACTGGGACCTCATTGCAAGGACATATGTCGCTATGAACAGATGGAATGAAGCTGTAAAGGCATATGCCAAGGCAACAAGGCTTCACACCGGCTCGGCATCGATGTGGAAGGAATACGGGCTGGCCCTTATGAACATACAGGAATATGAGAGAGCGGAGGAGGCCTTTGCTCGTTCCATAGAGATAAACAGGGATTCGGTCGATACATGGCGCTATCGCGGGGCGGTTCTCGAGAAGCTCGGAAACCTTCAGGAAGCCGTTTCTTCATATGACTATGCTCTGGGTCTGGAGCCCGGCGATAAAGAGATATGGAAGTCCAAAGGAGATGTTCTTCTTAGGATTGGAAAATACGACAATGCCATAAGGAGCTATCGCAAAGCTCTGAAGATAGACCCGAAATTCGAGGAGGCCCGGGCATCTCTGGAAACTGCGAAAGAAAGGAAGCATACGGCACAGATAGAGGAGTATGCCAGAAGGGTCCTTAAATTCGAGTATGAGAGAAGAAAGCCCACAAAGGAGGAGATATTCAAATACTGCGATGTTCCTCTGAACGAGATAGATGATGTTATAGCATACATAGAGAAAAGGGAGGCATTCTCGCTGCCGTCCCTCACCGATGCAGAAAAAGAGAGCTACGAAAGATATTCGAGGGCTCTGATACTTTCCGCACTTGAAAACAACAGAAAGGAACTGGAGCGCTCCGGCATAAGGCTCGCCGATGTAGTGGCGATGTACCCTGACATATCGATATCCGAAGCCAAGAAAGTCGTCGAATACATAGCCGAGGTCGACAGGATGGATATTCATGTGGACAGCGTCGGGGGTTCGCTGGAAGCTCTGGTGAAAGAGGCCCTCGAAATACCTCCCGAGGAACGGGATGTCTACGGAATCATGAAGAGGCTGAATGTCGGCATTTACAGGGCAAAGGAGATAATCTCCGCAATGAAGCTTTTTGAAGGCGGAGGATACTCCGAGATATCCGCAAAACCGGCACTGTTGAACGAGACCAAAAAGAACGAGAGAGATTCCGGTGAAAAAGGGACACCCAAGGACAGGAGATACATACGAAAGGAGGACATAGACCTGAACGATAATCATTGTGTCTTCTGCGGAAAACTCACGGAGTACATGCATGACTGCGGGGTTTCCATGTGTCCGGAATGCGAGGCCACCCATGACTACTGTCCGTACTGCGGCAAGCCCTTACATCCGGAAAAGACCCCCGAGAAAAAGCAAAAGGCTCCGCCGGAGGAGAAGAAACTGGATATGCTCATAGAAAAAGGAAAGGAAGAAGAGGAAGATAGCGATGAATTCCGACTATGATTGGGCAGTCATCCTTTCCATCTTTGCGCTCGCATTTCTTTTATTTCTTATCACAGGTATACCGCTATTTCCGGTCCCACTTGCGATAAAAACAAAGAGCAGGGAGCTTGAAGAGGAGATTGAGAAACTGCGGAAGGAACACGAAAGGCGGGAAATGAGCCATTCCAAAGCCATAAGCCATCTCTCGGAGACTGTGGACTCGCTTGAATGGCAGATAAGACTGGCAGAGCCGTTCATAAAGAAACAGCTTTTCAATCTTGAGAACATAAAGGCATCCGTGGATATCGGAATGGAGGCAAAGGAGGGTTTTCAGGCACCCGGCGGAGAATATTCTCTCGAAAGGGAGGGGGAGAGATGGATGGATATGGTGGCTTTCTCAGCCATAAACACCGATAAATCGAATATGAACTCGGTCTTCGTATATGTGCCTCTCACGGAATCTCTCAGGGAAAGGAGCATACTTCTGAGCGACCTTGATTCAATGGGAAAAGAGACATCCCTCTTGAAAAGAGAAGGAAGGACTCACATAAATTTTGCGGAAGAGGCATCGAAGAAGGTGCTTGATTACGTCGATGAGAAGAAAAGCTTCATCCTCTGCCTCAGGGTTGCGAGGTTCCAGGAGCAGAGGCCCATAGCGATATTTGAGAATGATACGCACTTCATATCTCTTATGGAGCCAGAGATAAAATATGCCGGAGAGAGCACTGTCAGGGAGGCATTGTTCCCTGGGCATATAGTGGAATGGGTCAAGGGATGTGCCGATGCCACACTTGTGGATTCCAAGAGCTTCAACAACGACCCTCTGGCCTTTTTTCTGATAAAGAGCGCCATCTCACTCAATGCCGAGGGAAAGAAGACAGATGTTCTGGATGTCATTGTGAATAACAGATTCATTCAGCAGAAAAGGCATAAACTTCTGATAGAATCGCTTTCCGCATACGGCCACATGTGATGC
>CAZQEG010000013.1:0-13638 GCA_964591575.1 uncultured Thermoplasmata archaeon | reverse complement strand
GGAACCAGAATGAAACTCGGGATAGAAGTCGGGGATATAATAGAGATAACAGGCACGAAAACAACATCCGCAAAGGTCTTCAGGTTGAAACAGGAAGACGAGGGGAGGGGTATAATCAGGATGGACGGGCTTATAAGGAAAAATGTGGGGGTCTCCATAGGCGATAAGGTTACGATAAAAAAGGCGAGTGTCACGCCTGCGGAAAAGATAGTGGTTGCTCCCATGCTGGATAGGAACACAGGTGTGAATTTCGGAAAAGGAATAGATAACTATGTCAAAAAAGGTCTGATGAACAGGACCATGACAAGGGGAGACATACTTGCGATACCCGGAATAGCGCTCATGGGAAATGCCCTGCCTTTCGTGGTAGTTTCCACGAATCCCGGAGGAATAGTGAAGATAACGGAGATTACCGATGTAGTGGTCAAAGAGGGTGCGGTGAGCGAATCCGAGCTATCCACCAGCGGAATAACATATGAGGACATCGGCGGCCTGAAAGATGAACTGCAGAAGGTGAGGGAGATGATAGAGCTTCCTCTGAAGCATCCGGAACTATTCACAAGACTCGGGATAGACCCTCCGAAGGGAGTTCTTCTTCGTGGGCCTCCGGGAACCGGAAAGACCCTGATGGCAAAAGCCGTGGCGAATGAATCGGGTGCCAGCTTTTTCAGCATACAGGGGCCGGAGATAATGAGCAAGTTCTACGGGGAAAGTGAAGAGAGACTGCGAGATATATTCAAAAAAGCCACGAATGAGTCGCCGAGCATCATATTTATCGATGAGATAGACTCGATAGCTCCGAAGAGGGACGATGTTAAAGGCGAGGTGGAAAGAAGGGTGGTGGCACAGCTTCTGACGCTTATGGATGGAATGAAGGACAGGGAAAATGTCATCGTTATCGGTGCTACGAACAGACCGGATGCCATAGACCCGGCCCTTAGACGCCCGGGAAGATTCGACAGGGAGATAGAAATCGGGGTTCCGGATAGGAACGGGAGATATGAGATACTTCAGATACATACGAGAGGGATGCCTATAGAGGGGGAAAAGGAGAACAGGGAGCGCATACTCAGAAGACTGGCAGAGATAACCCATGGTTTTGTCGGGGCGGACCTTGCATCACTATCGAGAGAGGCGGCCATGAAGGCGCTCCGCAGATATCTTCCAGAGATAAACCTCGACAGGCCAATAGACCCGAAGGTGCTGGAAAGGATGCGGGTCACCGAGGATGATTTCAAGGCTGCGCTGAGAGAGGTGGAGCCCAGCAGCCTGAGGGAGGTACTCGTGGATATCCCGAATGTGAGCTGGTCCGATGTCGGAGGTCTTTCGGAGGCAAAAGAGAGGCTGAAAGAGAGCGTCGAAATCCCGATAAAAGAGCCGGAACGCTTTGAAAAGCTCGGAATAAAGCCGCCCCGCGGCATACTCCTCTACGGCCCGCCCGGAACCGGAAAGACACTGCTGGCAAAGGCGGTCGCAAGCGAGAGCGAGGCGAATTTCATAAGTGTGAAAGGTCCGGAAGTGATGAGCATGTGGGTGGGTGAGAGTGAGAGAGCGGTTCGAGAAATATTCAAGAAAGCCAAACAGGTCGCTCCGAGCGTGGTGTTCTTTGACGAAATAGATGCCATAGCGCCGATAAGGGGCGGCGTACCAGAGAGCAGAAGCACGGAACAGGTCGTCAATCAGCTTCTCACCTCAATGGACGGCCTCGAATCCATGGACGGGGTGGTGATTCTTGCGGCGACGAACAGACCGGATATCCTCGACCCCGCACTTCTTAGGCCCGGAAGATTCGACCGCCACATATACATCGGAATACCTGACAGGGAGAGCAGAAAGTCCATTTTCGAGGTGCACCTCAGAAAGATGAACACCGAAGGCGTGGATATGGAAGCGCTGGCAGACAGAACAGACGGTTTCGTGGGCGCAGATATAGCCGCACTATGCCGAGAGGCTGGCATGAGCGCTCTCCGAAAGAACAAAGAAAGGATAGATATGAGCGATTTCAAGGAGGCTTTCGAGGCTGTTCGTCCGTCCGTGGACGAGGAACTGAAGAAGTACTACGAAGAGGTCGGCAAGAGACTGGGTAAGGGAAGGACCAATAAAAAGACTGATATAGGTCTTGCATATTACTCGTAGCGAGGTAATATCATGAAGAAGTTCGTTACAGAGCTCAGAGGAAAAACCGTGATGACAAACGACGGGGAGATTCTGGGAGTTATAGACGATTTCGTGGTCGACACGAAGATAGGGGACATAAAGAATGTGCTTGTGCTACCTGCGGAGGACATCGAACCCAGACTCTTCCAGACGGATGCGGATGGACGGCTCGTGCTCCCGTTCAAAGGAATGAAAGCCGTGAAGGACGTGGTCGTCATGGAACACGAGCTTGCCTGAAATCGCTCTTCTTTCCCTGAAAATAAGGAAAAAAGAAATCGCCAGAGAGGGCACCGCATCTCGATGCCGAGTCCCGATTCTATTTTTTATTCAGATAATCGGATACTCTTCTCATTCCTTCCGTTATCTTATCGGTGTCATTCACCAGAGGGCCGTAGGATATCCTGACCGCATTCTTCAGCGTCTCTCCGAACCCTCCGCCGGGTATGAACAGGACGCCCGTATTTTTCAGTACCTCAGGGACAAATTCGTCGGCATCCGTTCCGACATCCATCACCGTGTAAAGCCCTCCTTTCGGAACGAGCCTTCTCATGCCGAGAAATTCGTCTATGGCCTTCACCGTTATCTCGGCCGCATTTCTGTAATCTTCCTTCGTTCTTTCGAGATAGGCCCTGAGACTTCCGTCTTTCAGAGATTCATTCAGGTACCTCGTTATTGCCATCTGGTGAAGGGTGTCCGGGCATAGAATTGTCACCTGCTGCGTCCTTTCCATGCCTGCTATGACATCTTCGGATGCCTCTATCCAGCCCATTCTTCTGCCGAGACCTCTCGCCCATTTGGAATTTGAATGTATGGCTATCAGATTTTCATGCTCTTTCGGCGACCATGAGAAATATTCCGGTTCTTTGCCGAACACCTGAGTTTTGTATGCAAAATCAAGTATAAGGAACCCGCCGCCTTCCGTCATGATATCGAGCACCGCTTTTGCAAACGAATCCGGAGGTATCTGACTTGTCGGATTGTCCGGTGCGGGAAAAAGGACGGCTTTCGGTTTCTTTGCGGAATAAAGCTCTTTGAACCGCTCTATCACATCTTCCGGGTCAGGCATGAACTCCCAGCTCTCCGTGTCCATAGCTTTGAGATAATAGGTGTGTGGTGCTATCTGGCCGGAATTCCTCTCGCCGAGCGCATACACCATCTGCCCGTAGTAGTTGGCATATGTGGGGTCCAGAAGAACGATGCCGTCACCGGGGTCCGCTATGGTGACGAATATATCATGAGTCAGCTGACTGCTGCTCTGACCGACTATTATATTCTGAGGACCTATATCCATATTGAAAAGAGACTTTTCCATGGATGCCAGAGCTTCCCGCATATCCATATTGCCCGGGGTCGCACTGTATCCGCCGCTTCTGTGGAATTCCCTTTTATCGGAGATTATGTCGATATATGCCTGCCTCATGGGCTCCGGAGCCTCATGATTGACCCATCCGCCCCCGAATGATATGACATCGTCCGGATTCAGACCCATGTTTATGATGTTCTTCCTGTCCGCCATCTTCATTATCTGCCTTATGGGCGAGGGACTCTTTATCTGCTGCCTGACAACCTTCGAAAGCTGCGGTTTCATACATTCACCACCTGCGCATATCCTCCTATGATAAAAGGATTGCGAGGAGTTTGTAGCTTCTTTTGCGACAAAACTTATATTTGAGCGCTCTTTCTGTGCTTCAGTATTCAAAAGCAGGTGATATCGTGTCTAAAAATATCGTGATTTCAGAGATTAAAGAACCGCCCGTGCCGAGGATACCGACAGAGATGGTGGAAAGAAAGGGAATAGGTCATCCCGACAGTGTGGCCGACGGAATTGCGGAATCCGTGTCAAGAGAGCTTTCGAGATATTATCTTGAACATTACGGAAGGATATTCCATCACAACACGGATCAGGTTGAGATAGTCGGAGGGCAGTCTCGCCCGAAATTCGGCGGCGGAACTGTTCTGGAACCGGTTTACATACTCCTGTCAGGCAGGGCCACCACAATGGTGGAGAATGAGCGGGTTCCCTACAGAACCATCGCAGTGAAGGCCGCTTTCGAGGAGATAAAGAGAAATTTCCCCAACATAGACCCACAAGAAGATATGATGATAAACTGCCGTATCGGACAGGGTTCGGTGGACCTGAGAAGTGTCTATGACACAAGAAAATTTCTGGCGAACGACACCTCCTTCGGAGTAGGGTATGCGCCGTTCTCCGATACGGAACGGCTCGTTTTCGAGACAGAACGATATATGAACGGAAAGCTGAGATTCAAGATGAAAGGTCTGGGGGAGGACGTGAAGGTCATGGGAGCGAGAATAAAGGACAGAATAGCGCTCACCGTTGCCGTAGCGATGGTTGATAAGTACATTGAGGATGCGGACGAATACAGCAATCTCAAAGAAGAACTGAAAGAGAAGCTCACAGATAACGGAAAGAAGATAACGGACCTCGATTTCGATATCTATGTGAACACCGCGGACATACCGGAACAGGATGTCTATTATCTGACCGTCACGGGGCTGAGCATGGAGAACGGCGATGACGGCTCCGTAGGAAGGGGAAACAGGGTCAACGGCCTCATAACTCCATACCGCCCGATGTCCATGGAAGCAGCTGCCGGCAAGAACCCGGTAACGCATGTTGGAAAGCTTTACAACCTCCTGTCGATGAAAATCGCCCAGAATATAATGGAAGAACTCGGAGGAGATGTCGAAGAGGCCAGAGTGAGGATACTCGCCCAGATAGGGCATCCGATAAGTGAGCCTCTCCTTGCAAGCACCGGCCTGATAATGGCCGAAGGTGTGCCAGTATCAAAAGTGAGGGCGGAAGCGGAAGGAATCGTGAATGACTGGCTCGATAACATAGGCAAGATAACGGAGATGCTCGTGAAAGGGGAAATCTCGGTGTACTGATTGCGCAAAACCGTTAAATCTCCGGGCAATCCCCTGCCGTTGAAGACCATAATACTATCTGTTAGCTCCGAGATATCGGAACTGAAGGAACTGATGCGCTCCCTGGGTATGGATGCCGAGGGAGTGTTCATCCAGAATCGGGAGCCGCATCCCAGGACCTTTCTGGGCTCAGGGAAGATCGAGGAAGTGAGAGAATATCTCGAAGAACGGCCGGACATAGAGGCGGCGGTCGTGAACGGAGAACTCACATCCGCACAGATGTACTATCTCGAAAAGAAGCTCGGAATTCGTGTATATGACAGGATACGCCTGATTCTCGACATATTCACCATGAATGCACACAGCAGCGAAGCGAAGCTTCAGGTGGAGCTTGCGGAACTCAATTACCAGATTCCTTTTCTGAGGGAATGGATACATGCTGCGAAGAAAGGCGAACATCCCGGTTTTATGGCCGGCGGAGAGTATGCTCTGGACGACTACTATCTCATGATAAAAAGGAGAATGGTGAAAATAAAGAAGGAGCTGAAAGATATCCGCCGCGACAGAGAGAACAAAAGGAGGTCCAGAAGGAAAAAGGGATACTATCTGGTGGCTGTGACGGGCTATACAAATGCTGGAAAAAGCGCTCTTCTGAATGCGCTTTCCGGAGAAAATATCCTTGTCGAGGACCGAATGTTCTCAACACTGTCGACCACCACCCGACGAATAGATTCGGATAAAAAGATACTTATAACCGACACCGTAGGATTCATCAGAGACCTTCCCCCCTGGCTTATAGAGGCTTTCAGGGCCACGATGGAAGAGGTCTTCGAGGCCGATGCCGTTATCATACTTCTCGATGCGTCCGAGTCTCCGGAGATTATGAAGGAAAAGCTGAAAGCATCCGAAGAGATAATATTTCCTGACATCGAAGGAACTCCGCTCATTCTGGCTCTGAACAAGATAGACCTCATAAGTCCCGAAGAGCTTGAAACAAAGAAGATGGAGACGGACAGCGGAAGATACAGGGCGGTTCTACCGATATCCGCCACTCTCGGAAAAAATACACGAATGCTCGTGGAAGAGATAGAGAATATCCTTACCGACAGGGTTTCCCTCGGACTGATACTGCCGAACTCCGCAGAATCCGAATCGTTCGTCAGCTGGCTTTATGATAATACGAAGGTTCTATCCGTGGAGCGCTCCTCCGTAATAAAGATAGAAACGGACTGCAGGGAATATCTGAGAGGAAAGGCGGAGAAAAAGGCTGCGGAACTGAGTGGGCGCACATATCTGAGAAAGGCAGAAGAGAGTGCAGGCAAAATCTATAAATAGAGATTGGAAATAGGGAGGAAAACCGAGGTGATTACTTGGCAAGAAAACCAGGCAGAATGTACACGAAGATAACAGGACCCGCATACACGAGAAGAGAGTATATGGGCGGCGTGCCCAATTCGAGAATTACTCAGTTCGATCTCGGAAACACTTCCGGAAAATTCTCAACAGAGGTTTCCCTTCTTGTGGAGGAGGCGTGCCAGATAAGACATACCGCACTGGAAGCCGCCCGTATAGGGGCCAACAGATATCTCAGCAAAAGCCTCGGTACAGCCAACTACAGACTGAAAATAAGGATATATCCTCACCATGTCATAAGAGAGAACAAACAGGCCACGGGTGCTGGGGCTGATAGGGTATCTCAGGGTATGAGAAAGTCCTTCGGAAAACCGGTCGGCACCGCTGCGAGGGTGAGGCCGGGCCAGAAGGTCATTTCAGTATTTGTCAACGAAGCTAACATAGAAGCGGCCAAGAAAAGCCTGAGAAAGGCTGCCATGAAACTTCCGACACCATGCAGAATAGTGCCCGAACATGTGGAAAACTGAGAGAGATATACGAAGCCCTTTTGAAAAGCTTCGGACCTCAGGGGTGGTGGCCCGTATACTCGGACGGAGGGCCCGGTTATCATCCCGGTGATTTTTCCTATCCTTCCACCGAAAGGCAGAGACTCGAGATTGCGATAGGTGCCATACTCACACAGCAGACCTCGTGGAAAAATGCGGAAAAAGCCCTGAAAAATCTGATGGAAAACGACCTTATAGACCTGAAAAGGCTGGCCGAAACAGATACGAACGAGCTGGAAAAACTCATAATATCCTCCGGATACTACCGCCAGAAGGCCGAACGATTGAAGGTATTTGCCGCCAATATTCTTGAAAATTACGGAAGTCTGGATTCTATGCTCTCACTTCCACGAGAAGAGGTCAGGGAAGCTCTTCTTTGCATAAGAGGAATAGGCAAAGAGACGGCGGATTCCATACTGCTATATTCGGCCGGAAAGGAGATTTTTGTCGTGGATGCATATACTTTCAGGGCCATGGAGCGGCTCGGAATATGCCCGGATAGAGATTATGACGCACTTCAATCAATATTTTATCAGTGCATAAAAAGAGATGCAAGAATATATAACGAATACCATGCACTTCTGGTCAGACTCGGAAAAAACCACTGTAAAAGGATGCCAGTGTGCAGTGACTGCCCTCTGAGACCTATGTGCGAGCACAATAAAAAGCTTTAAAAGCAGTGGGCAGATATGTGAGCGGTGAAATCATGGTCATAAAAAAAGACCCTTCGAGATTGAAGGCTATCGAAGAGGAGAAGAGGAGAAGCTCTGCAAAAAAGAGCGGTGCTCCGGAAGATGTCAACATAGATGAAATCCTGGGTGAAGAGGAGACTGAAAAGCCGGAGAAAGAGAGCCCTCTTGTGAAGGAAAAAGCCACCGTTGAAGAGGCCCATCAGGAGAAGTTCAGGATACAGGAGACCAGAGATGTCGCAAAACTGAGAAAACTTGCTGCGGATGCCGGTAAGAAAGCGGCCAGATACCGCGCCAAGCACAGAAAACTGGAGGCAAAAGCGAAGGGTCTCCTGGCAAAGGCCGAAAAGAATATGGAAAAAGCAGCCAAGATGGAAGAAAAAGCCGGCCTTATGAAGGAGAAATCCGAAGAATTCTCCGAGGATGCAAAGGTGGAAGAAGGGTCAAAAGCGGATAAATACGAGGCGAAAGCCGCAAAATACGAGGCAAAAAGGACAAAATATATGGAAAAGGCTGAAACATACAAAGCAAAAGCGGCCGATCTCAGGGAGAAGGCCCTGGGATACAGGGAAAAAGCGGCGGAATTCCTCGAAAAGGTGAAATATCACGAACGAGAGGAGAGAGAATATACAAGAAGAGCGGACAGAATGGAGGGAAAGATATCCTCCGATTCTGTGAAGACCCGCAAAAGGCTCTAAAGAATGGAACTTTCGGCCGCTCTTACGCATGAAAGAAGGTCATTGACCGTATGATAGACCGACATCGGATTCTCTCCCTTTATTTTCAGCTCTATCCTCTTCCCCGTAAGCTTTGAATCCACGAATCCCTCGTTATCCACTTCTATCGAGGCGAATATTGAAGACGCTTCTTTTTCACTGCCGTATTCCAGAAATATATCGCACTCTATCATTGCCCCATCTCGTATGCTTTCAGAAGGTTCTCGAACAGCGTGTATCTCGTGACCGGGCCGACACCGCCGGGCACCGGAGTTATAAAGGAGGCAAGTCCGGAAACCGCATCGAAATCCACATCTCCCGTGAGCTTCCCGTTCACTCTGTTCATACCCACATCTATGACAACGGCGCTCTCCTTCACCATCTCGGCCCTTATCAGCGATGGAACGCCTGCCGCCACTATGATAACATCAGCTTCGAGAGTGTGCTTTTTAAGGCCCTTTGTGAAAACATGGCATATATGCACAGTCGCACCCCTGTCAAGAAGAAGCATCGAAAGCGGACGGCCTATGGATGTGCTGTGATTGACCACACATACCTCGGCTCCTTTGAGTTCGATACCTGAATATTCCAGTATTTTCATCACTGCCAAAGGGGTTGGTGCCGCAAATCTCGGCTTTCCCTGAAGCAGCAGGCCCATATTCTCCGGATTTATGCAGTCCACATCTTTTTTCGGGTCTATTATGCCGGAGAAATCAGAGATTTCAAAGTTTCCGGGAAAAGGTAGTTCTACCATTATCCCGTGGACATCTTTATCGCTGTTGAGCTCTTGTATCGCATCCAGAACCGCATCTTTTTCTGAATCCGCTGAGAATCGGCAGACCGAGAGGCTTCCCCCGAGTCTTTCCAGACTTCTTTTCTTTATATTGATATATGCCTCAGAGCCGACATTGTTCCCTATCATTATCGTATGAAGGCTGAGAACGGGATTCCCCAGAGAGGAAAGGCGCTCTCTTATCCTCTCCTCTATTCCGCGGGCGTATCGGTTCCCGTCAAATATCTCGGCCGTCATGAGACTACATCAATCTCTTCGTTCTTGATGATAGGTGCTGTTCCTTTGCCGACAATCTGCTTGGATTTCACGCCGGTTATGACCACCATCACCCTGAGCCTGTGCTCTATGGTCGGGTCCACCGATGCGCCCCATATTATCCTCGCATCCTTGCTGACCCTCTTCTGAATCTCCTCTGCGACGCTCTGAGCCTCGGTGACTGTCATATCGGTTCCTCCGGTCACATTCACGAGCACGCCCGTGGCTTCACTTATATCAGCCTCTATCAACGGAGAGTTTACCGCCTCTTCTATCGCTTCGAGGGCACGATTGTCGCCCATTGCCTCCGATTCCCCGATGCCTATCATTGCAACACCGCTTCCCATCATTATGGTCTTCAGGTCATTGAAATCGAGATTCACAAGTCCCGGCTTTGTTATTATCTCGGTTATTCCGGTTATGGAGCGCATCAGCACCTCATCGGATACTTTGAAAGCGGAATTAAGCGGCAGTCTCGGCACGAGTTCCACAAGTTTGTCGTTAGGAATGACTATTACCGTGTCTGCCACCCTTCTCAGCCTCTCGAGGCCCCACTGGGCATTCTTCATTCTCGCCATTCCTTCAGCCCTGAACGGTGTGGTCACAACCGCTATTGTCAGAGCACCGGCCTCTTTTGCGAGCTGTGCGACAAACGGCGCCGAACCTGTTCCGCTTCCGCCTCCAAGACCGCAGGTTACGAACACCATATCCGCACCCTTTATTATCTCTCTAAGTTCGTCCTCTGCCTCTTTTGCCGCTTTTTCGCCAATCTGAGGGACGGCTCCCGCACCGAGACCTCTTGTTGTCTTTTTTCCGAGAAGAATCTTTTTCTGTGCTCTTATTATCAGAAGATGCTGAGCATCCGTGTTCGCAGCTACGAGCTCCACGCCGGTTATTCCTTCCTCCATCATCCTGTTTATGGTGTTCGTTCCGGCACCGCCGAGCCCTATGACCACTATCCTCGTCCTCAGTCCTCTGAGTATCTCCTCGAGCTGCTTATCGTCATCGCTTATCATGTCAGAGCTATCCATGCTTATTTTCGGTCCTTTGCTCCTTGAAAGAGCCTCTTCGACTATTGACTTCATTTATACACCTCGTGCATCCCTGAATATTATATGGAGAGAATAGTGGGCAAGTATATAAGAATTACTGATGATGCCGTGTAATAGCGCAGACTCATCCCCGAAGAATCTCCTTGGCGGCCTTTTTTACAGGCATCTTGTTCCTGTATGCGCAGTCCCTGATTTCCCCCATTATCCTGAGATATCTCTTATATCCTGCGGCACCGTCCTCTTCCCTGCTTATGGCCCTGCTGAGAGAACTCTCAAGATTTCCGTGATAATCGGAGAGCGCTCTTCTTATGTATTCCCTGTCCTTCTCGTCCGTCTTACCGCCTCCTGCATATCTCAACAAAATTGGCGAATATATCCCTCCCGTGCTCGGTGTTGTTCACCTCCGGATGAAACTGAAGGCCGAAAAGCGGCCTTTCCCTGTGCCTCATGGCCTGCACCATACAGTTCTCGGAGTGTGCCAGAGCTACGAATCCCTCGGGAAGTTTTGCCACCTCATCATTATGCGACTCCCATACGGTGAATCTGCCGGGAAGGCCGGCCAGTATATCGTCAGGCTCGTCGATCTCGACCAGAGTCTCTCCGAACTCCGGAACCGCGGAAGGCCGGGCGCCGCCACCGAAGACAAGCGCCATGAACTGATGACCAGCACAGATGCCCATTATCGGATATTCTGCCCTCTTCAGATACTCCGCGTTGTTCCCCATCTTCTCCGCACTGAGACCAATCCTCGGAGCACCTCCCGAGAGAATCAGGCCGTCGAGGTCCGTTATATCCTCGAACGGAGTGGTGTTCGGAATCATCTTCGTTTCGACGCCCAGATCCCTGAGAACCCTCCATTCTCTGTGCGTCCACTGCCCGCCGTTGTCAACCACATATATCTTCATGGACTTGCATCAGCCCGGAAATAAAAAGATTGCTCCTGGCCAGCGCACCGTCATCTTTTAATCCTAGCTGATTATCCCCCAAGAAAGGTGAGACCATGAAGGCGTACAGAATCAGCGGAACAATGAAGATGGGCCTTGTTAAGGAACATCCGTTCAGCATCGAGATATCCGCTAAGAAGAAGGAAGAGGCCGTGAACCGTGCATATGCTCTTCTCGGGAGCAGACACGGTGCTAAAAGAAGAGAAATAGAGATAAAAGAGGTCAAGGCCATTAAAAAGGACGAGATTGAGGACTCCGTTGTCAGATACAGAGTTACGGGTGAATAAATGAATGAAGAGGAGCTCAAACAGGCTCTCGGAGCGCTCGAAATCTACAAATCCAATCTCGAACAGCTCAACCAGCAGAAGAGCTTCGTTGACCTGTCCCTGAAAGATTATCAGATGGCAAAGACAACACTGGAAGCGTTCAAAGATGCGGCAGAAGGGGATGAAGTGATGGTGCCTCTGGGCGCCGGAATACTCACAAGAATGAACATAGGTGAAAAGAGGTTCATAGTGAATGCCGGCTCCGGTGTTTCCGTGGAAAAGGACTATGAGGGTGCCATGGATATCCTTCAGAGAAGGATGGATGACATAGAAACCGGCCTGAAATCCATAGACGACAACATAAAGAGGATGGAACAGGAATACGAGAAGCTTGCTCAGTACGTGCAGAGAGCATACGAGGAATACCAGAGGTCCCAGAATGTTCAAAATCCTTAAAGAGAAGCTCGGAAGCATAAAGAAGAAGCTTGCGAAGGAAGTGAATGCGGAGAGCGCCGAAGAGGCGTTCGGAGAGAAGGGAAAAAAGATAAGCGAGAATAAATTAGAGGATATAATCTGGGAACTGGAAATGGCACTTCTGGAAGCGGATGTTGCGCTCCCTGTGGTGGAAGAGATAAAGGAGCATCTGAAAGAAGAGCTTCTGGAAAAAAGGGTGAAAAGAGGTGTGGACCCGGAAAAGGCCGTGGAACTCGCACTTAAAAATGCGATAAAAAAGACGCTTTCATCGGAGAAGACAGACTTCGATGAATTCGTGAAGAAGCATGAAAAGCCGGTCGTTATAATGTTCGTCGGGGTCAACGGCACCGGAAAAACCACAGCAATCGCAAGGATAGCGCACAGGCTGATAAAGCAGGGCCAAAGTGTGGTTCTGGCGGCTGCTGATACATTCAGAGCGGGGGCCATAGAGCAGCTTACCGTACATGCGAACAATCTTGGAGTGAAAATAGTCAAGCATCAATCAGGCTCCGACCCTGCGGCGGTAGCATACGATGCCGTGGAGCATGCGAAGGCCAGACACAGGAATGTGGTTCTCATAGACACTGCCGGAAGGATGCAGACCAACTCAAACCTTATGGATGAGATGAAAAAGATAAAGAGGGTCGCAAAGCCTGATATGATAATATTCGTCGGAGATGCTCTGGCGGGCAATGATGCGATAGAACAGGCCAAAAAGTTCGACGAAGCGGTAGGAATAGATGCCGCCATACTTACGAAGATAGATGCGGATGCGAAAGGAGGGGCAGCGCTCTCAATAGCCCATACCGTCGGAAAACCCATACTGTTCATAGGGACCGGGCAGGAATATGAGGACCTCGTGCCTTTCGATGAAGAATGGATGATAAAAAGGCTTTTCGAGGGATGACATGAAAGTGCAGCCGGAGTGCGCTCAGTGCCTTCTGAAAAGGATACTCTATGAAACAGAACTGGGCAAGGCAAGTGTGGAACAGCAGTATAAAGCGATGAAACTGGCGATAGATGCCCTCCACAGGGATTTTTCACCGGACATCTGCTCAGCAGAGATAGGAACGGGTGTGCATAAGGGTGTCTATGAACTGCTGGGAAGGGACCCGTATGCAGAGGCGAAACGGAAGAGCAACGAAGTTGCGCTCAGGCTGCTCCCCAAGGCAAGGAAGATGGTGGAAGAAGCGGAAGACCCCTTCAGGACGGCGGTTCTCTGCTCAATAATCGGAAATGTTCTGGATTTCGGGATAAGGAACGATTTTGCCAATGCCGATGTCCTTCTGGAGAAATTCGACTCTCTTTGCGCTCAGGGGCTTGGGCACGACGATACGGACAGAATGAGAGCGCTGGCGGAGGGAAAAATTGCCTATCTGACTGACAACTGCGGTGAGATAGTCTTTGACAGGCTACTTCTCGAAGAGCTTGGGAAGATGGGGGCGGAAATAACGCTTGTGGTTCGGGGGGCTCCGATACTCACCGATGCGACCATGGAGGATGTG
>CAZQEG010000012.1:6489-14764 GCA_964591575.1 uncultured Thermoplasmata archaeon | reverse complement strand
TAAGCCTTTCTTATGTGTCGATTATATTTTTTGTATATTTTTATATTTCTAAATCAAAGAAATAATAGAAAAATATAAATAATAAAAGGTTGTTACCCCTCTGCATTAAGGAGGAAAGCACATGGTGATGGAAGAGATAAGTCTGGACGATGCTCGGAAGATATGTGAGAAAAAAGGGCTGAAACCGGCAAGAGTAAGAGGAACAGAGATCGTTCAGTTCGGAAGGGAAGGAAGCCCCAGACTGGAAATAATCTCATGGGACGAATTCGGCAGAACTCTCAGAGAGCGCGGACTGGGGATATATGAGGAGAACGGCTGGTTGAAGATAATGAAAAAATAAACCTATTAAATTATTTTTCAATCAAAAAAATAGTTTTTTAATCCTTTCCATGATGTGTGAGCAATGCCCACAATCGCACTAGATAAAAAAGACCTGCTCGAACTATCCAGAACTACGGAGAAAGACCTTCAAAAGCTTCCTCTCATGGGGGTTCAGGTTGAGAGAACGGAGGAGGATGAGATGGAGGTCGAACTCGAAGCGAACCGACCCGACATGTTCTCCGTGGAAGGCATTGCAAGGCAGCTGAGAGGCTTTCTCGGAAAGGAAACAGGATTTGTGAGTTATCCGGTCTCGGAGGGAGATTTTGTCGTGAAGGTGGAGCGGAGCGTCATGGAGGTGCGGCCGTACATAGGCTCCGCGCATATATCTGGAATAGAGATGAATGACCGGCTGATAAAATCCCTAATGAGCCTTCAGGAAAAGTTGCATATGACGGTCGGGAGAAAAAGAAAGAAACTCGCCATAGGTATCCATGATTCTTCACGGATAGGGAAAAAGATAACATATAAGGCAGTAAAGCCCGAAGACGTGAGCTTTGTCCCGCTGGGAAGCGAAGAGATCATGAACCTCGAAGAAATACTTAAAAAACATGAAAAGGGAAGAAAGTACGCCTCCATTCTGGAAGGATTTGAGATGTGGCCAGTACTGCTCGACGAACGGAAAAGGGTGCTTTCGTTCCCACCGATAATCAACGGAGCGCTCACAGCCCTCGATGAGAGCACACGGGAGGTATTTCTGGATGTGACGGGCACGGACCTGCAGCTGGTGGAATCCACCGTAGCTTTACTGTCCTCCGTATTCGCTGAAAGAGGGGGGGCGATTGAGAGCGCTCTTATAGAATATCCGGATAAAAGCATCAGAATGCCGGATATGTCCGGTTCGGAGATGCGTGTGAACATTGAATATATAAACGGTCTTCTGGGTCTCGAACTTTCGGGGGAGGATATGGTCCGGCTTCTGGAAAGAGCCAGATTCAGTGCTGTAGCGGATGGTACGCACCTGAAAGTAAGAGTCCCATCATACAGGCAGGATATACTTCATCAGGCTGATATAGCGGAAGAGGTCGGCATATCCTACGGATATGGGAGGCTGTCTCCTGAAATTCCGGATGAGGTAACATTCGGAAGAGAAAGCCCTGCTGAAAATCTGAAGAATGCGATAAAGGAGGTGCTTATCGGACTGGGATTCAACGAGATAATGACACTGAGCCTCATAAACAGTGAGATTCAGTTCAAAAGAATGGGGATTTCGGAGGGGAATGCGGTAACGCTGGAAAACCCCATAACCGAGATGCACACATCTCTCAGGAAATGGATGCTGCCATCCATAATGCACATACTTTCCGAGAACACGCACCGCGACCTTCCTCAGCAGGTATTCGAGATAGGTACCGTTGTTGATGTAGATGGAAAGAACAGATGGATGCTGGCAGGGGCAGTCGTGGATGACAGGGCATCTTTCACCGGTGTGAAATCCATAGTCGAGCGCCTGCTGTCGGATATCGGAGTATCCTTCGATATATTCGAGAAAAATCACCCTTCTTTCATAGCCGGAAGATGTGCATATGTCAGGTCATCAGGAAAGGAAATCGGATTTTTCGGCGAAATATCTCCGAATGTCATAGTAAATTTCGGTATGGAGCACCCGGTTACCGCTTTCGAGCTGGATATGAAATCTCTCATGCATGATGCGCCAAACTGAGTTTCCGGGTTATGAACGCAGAGGGGGAATTATGTCCCGGAGAGCAGAATCCTCTGACGCACGGCGGAACTCATTCCAAGGAGGGTTTCGAAGCGAATTCTGAGTTTGCCGTCATTGAAGGACACATAGGCATTATCCATGTTCGCTTTGTAGTAGGTGAGCTTCCTTCCTTTCGAATCCCTTATGGAACTCACCGATTCAAGCAGGCCAGCATCCTGCAGCACCCTTATCTTTCTGTAGCAGCGCGCTATCGGTATGCCGTATATCTCACTTATTTCCACCGGATTTCTCGCCATGTGGTATGTGGCTTTCAATATCTTTTCCGTCTCGTCGTCCATCAGCAGTTCTTTCATATCCATTCATTCACCCCACTTATTTTTTATATCTTCGTATATTTCTATTAAAGGTGTTTTCATTCCGTTGTAGAATCTCATCTCTATAAGCCGGTATTTCTCATATATCGAGGATGTTATCCGCTCAAGGAATATGTACTTTCCGCTTGAATAATCAGAATAGGTAAAAATGAGCGCCCTATCTCCCGGGATTTCCGGGATCATCTGCCGATAGAGGCTCCACGGGTCTATATCGATGTGCAGATATGTTCCGCAGTAGGGGCATTTTTCGGAATCCACAGGTATTATGCCTCCGCAGTTCTCGCATACAATCACATCCGTGACACCCTCCTCTCCGAGCATCTCTTCCATGTCCTCAGGGGATATCTCCGTCTCATCCGAGAGTGCATCCGCAATCTCCTTCCATTCTCCTTCCTTTTCGGACAGAATCCACTCCGCTACCGCCTCCTCTTCTTCCGTCATGCCCTCTTCCATGCAGGCTCTGGCCACCTCTTCGAGGGGGTTATCTTCTTTCATCATACCACCCCCAGTTGTATTTTATCCCTGCGTTTCTCCTCATCGACCTGAAACTGTATGGTTCCCTTTTCCACATCAAAATGCATGAAGTTAACATTTTTTCCCCGGATAATCGGTCGATAATCTCCGGGCTCCTGCAGAGGTACACCGCACAGAGGGCACATTTCCCTGTTATCGTCAAACTCGGCACCGCAGGACGGGCATACCTTCACCTTTTCCATGCTATGACTTCCGATAGTCTCCATCATATCTCTTTTTATCTTTTTTCCACAGTGTGGGCAGAACTCCGCACCCGCTCTCACGGTGTTCCCGCAGAAGGGACAGCGCTCGTATTCTGTCGTTGGTTTCAGCCATGTTATTATTCCGTCCTCAGCATCGAAATGCACCGCAGAAAAATCATCCGCTACTGGTGAAAATCTCATGTATGAATCTTTGAGCCTTTCCTCGTCATATGCCCTCAGAATCCTCGGAAGATTCGGGTCAGAAAGGTCCGCCCCGCATTCCGGGCAGACAGAACTCTTCTGTGGTATGTAGCTCCCGCAGACAGGGCATTCTTTCATATCCTCGTGTATGAATATTTCCTCGGAGTTTATGACTTCGAAACCCTTCGGCCTTTCATCTTTTTCCGACACGCCCTCTATTTTTTCATGCTTAACTTCTCGGATTTCGTCCTTTACATCCTCTTTTGGCATTTCTTCGCCTGTTTCATCATCGGATTCCGGGATTTCTTTTTTATATGTATCTATTTTGAAATCATAGGATTCGAGGGGAGATTTATGCGATTCTTTTTCAGACATCACACCGGATGCGGTACCGAGCGCTCCTATCACTGCGGACATCCATGCAGCACCCGGATATCCGTAAATAAGAAATATGAAGGAAGAGAGATAGAGCGTGATAGAAGCGAGGCGAATCGCGGCATTCATATCGCTTTCACGGAAATAAGGCATCAACACCGTCTTTTCTGTCATCAGATGTTCCATGCATCTTTCTCTGCTATGATTATTTAAAATCTCTCGGTCTCAGTTATTCCTTCTGATTTTCATCTGGGGAAGTGCGGTAAAGCGGTGAAATATCATTATTATCACATATGAGAGGTATTCATAGTCAGAGACCATAAATTCATAATCGCAAGCCTTATTAGATAGAACATGATGCCGAACTATGAACGATAAAGACAGACTCGGAAAGATGCTGCACCCTCACAGCATAGCTGTTATAGGTGCTTCCAGAGAACCGGTCAAGATAGGCCATGCGACCCTCCTCAATGTTCTTGTCAGCGGGTACCCGGGAGAGGTGTATCCTGTAAATCCGAATGCACATGAGATAATGGGCCTCAGATGCTATCCCAGTGTGCTCGCAATACCGGATGAGGTCGATGTCGCAATCATCACCGTACCGGCAAAATTCGTGCCAAAGGTTGTCAGAGAGTGCGCAGAGAAGGGTGTCGCAGGCACAATAATCATATCTGCGGGCTTCAGTGAGATAGGCGGAGAAGGAAAGGTGCTCGAGGATGATCTCAGGAGAATTGTAAAGGAGACTGGCATACGTATAATAGGACCCAACACAATGGGATATAAGAATCCAGTGGACGATTTGGACGCTTCATTCGTTTTCGGAATGCCTGATGCCGGGGACATAGCCCTCGCAAGTCAGAGTGGTGCTCTCTGCATTGGTATGATACATCACGCCAACCGCGAGAGGATAGGCCTTTCGAAGGTCATAAGTGTGGGGAATAAGATAGATGTCGATGACGGAGAGATAATAGAATATCTCAACGGCGACCCGCATACAAAGGTTATTGCGATATATATCGAGGGAATAGAGGATGGAAAAGGCTTTATCGATGCGGTAAAGAAATGCAAGAAACCGATAGTAGCGATAAAATCCGGGCGTACGAAGGCAGGGGCCGCTGCCGTAGCAACTCATACGGGTGCTCTAAGCGGCTCGGACAGGATATATGATTCCGTGTTCAAACAGCTGAGCATTCATAGAGCAAGGGACACTCCGGAACTCTTCGATTTTGCGGTAGCTCTCTCCAGACAACCCCCTCTCAAAGGCAAGAAAATCGGTATAGTGACCAACGGGGGCGGGGCCGGAATACTTCTTTCGGATGCCATAGAGATGGAAGGACTTGAGGTCGGTGAGATAACAGAGGAAACGAAGAAGAGGCTCCGCAAGGTGCTGCCCTCAATAAGCACACCTAGGAATCCTGTGGATCTCATAGGGGGTGCTGGATTTTATCTATATGAATCCGCAAGCAAGATACTTCTGGAAGATAAGAACATAGATGGAATAATAGTCGTATGTGTTCATGCGGGCTATGCGAGGCCAAAAGAATATGTCGGCGTACTGAAAAAGCTGGTAAAGGAGCACAGAGGATGCGGAAAACCGATACTCGGATGCTGGATCGGCGGTGAGGAGATGGAAAGCGTCATTCTAGACCTGAAAAAGGAGAACATACCCGTATATCCATCGACAACTAGGGCGGCAAAGGCAATGGGTGTCCTGAGGGCGGAATGGAAGAGAACGCATGCAATATCAGAGTGATACCAGTTCGGTTCCGTACTTTGCTACATATCTCTGCAGATAGACGAACCACCATGCATGTATTACAGCGACCGAAACCAGGAAAATAGAGGTATATATCACGAAATCGTTTTTGACATCTTTTATTATATTAATAGTGAAATCTCCTGTACCGTTGCCTTTCAGAAGGACGGTATACTCGGTATAGCTCCCGGTATCTGGAGGATATATCCTCATATCTCTAAGAGCGCTCACCCCTGACGATATATATCTGGCCTTTGCCCTGTAATCGGTCATATTCGGTGAATAAAGGGATGAATAGATGACATACACATCGTATTCGCCGGAATAGGTTCTTCCTTTTATCTCCACACTATGCTTTATGAGAGAAAATCTGTCGACGGATGAGAACTCGAAGGAAGCGGTCCCGTTCTGCATATGAACGACCTCCCTCTCGGTGCTTGCGCTCTCAAGCATTTTCTCGGATATCGGATTTGCAAAGAGCGCTATGAGAACTATGGCTATAACAACTATTTTCAGGGCATTCTTCGATGCTTTTTTGGCGGTAAAATATTTTCCCCCGTCGGTGTCCTGATTTTTTATCTCAAGAATAGTAAAAAAGAATGATTCTCCTGCCATCGCCAGAAGCATTATGAATACGACATATGAGAAGTATTCCAGAGGGAAATAAAACGGTTTCAGACTGGCACCCTGAAGGAGAGAGAGGAAGAATCCGACCCCCACCATGACGGATATCTGAATTATGTAGGATTTTGTCTCGAGTGACTTTATCCTGTTCAGATAGAAGGCCTTTCCGAGTGCATCGTCCGTACGATTCATAGTCCCGAATAGGGCACTCAAATAAAATATTATGCCTGTTGCTCGCCCATATCTTTCCAGCTCAGCACGGGTTTCCTAGCAGCGAGAACATCATCCACCCTTTTAACAGCGGTATTGGTGGGAGCACCCTTGATAACCGCAGGCGATTCCGAGAGGATTTTTATGAGCGTATAAGCGAACCTGTCCAGCTCTTCTTTGCTCTCGCTCTCCGTCGGCTCTATCATCATCGACTCATGGACAAGATGCGGAAAATATATGGTCGGCGCATGAAAACCGTAGTCTAATAGCCTCTTGGATATGTCCAGGGTCTTCAGTCCTTTCTCCTTAAGCCGCTCTCCGCTGAGAACGAACTCATGCTTTCTGAGCTCCTTATAGGGCAATTCCAGATGTTCCGAGAGTATCTTCCTCATATAGTTGGAGTTCAGCACCGCCTTCTCGCTGGCCCTTTTCAGACCGTCGCCCCCCAGCCTTCTTATATAAAGCCATGCTTTCAGGAAAACGGAGAAGTTTCCGTAATACGCCCTTATCTTTCCGATGCTGTGGGGGATGTCATAGTTCAGGAAATATCGCTCTCCGTCGTAATCTGCCACAGGAACCGGAAGGAAGTCCGCGAGAGGGCCCCTTACACCGACAGGACCCGAACCCGGCCCACCTCCACCGTGCGGGGTGGAGAATGTCTTGTGAAGATTGAAGTGCATCACATCAAAGCCCATCCTTCCCGGGCTTGTTTTGCCCATTATCGCATTCAGGTTTGCGCCGTCATAGTACAGGAGAGCACCGGCACTGTGCACTCTTTTTGCTATCTTTACCACTCCCTCTTCGAATATTCCCAGAGTGTTGGGATTCGTGAGCATGAATGCCGCCGTCCTCTCCGAGAGGGCAGCTTCCAGAGCATCGATATCGACCATGCCGTTCTGCGATTCTATCTCAATCACTTTGAAGCCGTTCATCGCCGCACTGGCCGGATTTGTACCATGTGCACTGTCCGGAACTATGACCTCGTCCCGTCCGCCCCCATGAAACTCGTGATACGCCTTTATTATTCTCAGACCGGTGAATTCTCCGTGAGCTCCGGCAGCCGGTTGGAGTGTTACCGCATCCATCCCGCCTATCTCTGCCAGATAATTCTGGAGCTCGTACATTATCTGGAGAGCGCCCTGAACGGTTCTCTCGTCCTGGTAGGGATGGATGTCCGAAGCATGGGGCCATGATGCGATTTCCTCCGAATACTTCGGGTTATACTTCATCGTGCATGAACCGAGGGGATAAAACCCCGTATCCACGCCGAAGTTCATCTGTGAAAGTCTCAGAAAATGCCTGACGGCCGCGTTCTCCGGCACCTGTGGGAGGTTCAGGGATTTTCTCCTAAGGGCATTAGGGATTTCCATATCAAGTTCAGGAAAGTAGCCGTTATCCACTCCTTCATCGAGTTCGTTCATCATCTTTTCATCATATGATGCCTGCCTGTACATGGTAACACCGCACGGAGATGAGCGCATGATTTAAAGCTTGTTTTATCTGAAGCCTGTTCTTTCGGTTGTGTCTTCTCGTAGAAACGCACCGAGTATGTTGAAATTTCTGTTTTTCCCATATTTTTCTCCGAAATCCAGGGTTTCTGTGGAGAATACCATATGCTGCGTTTCTGAGCCGCATCATAGAAAAGAATATAAAGGAGGATTGTAATAGGGGAAAGAGGTGATAACATTCCAGATAAAGATGATTTAACGGAAGAGGTCGCTGAATGTCCAGTTTGCGGTGCAATAATACCAGCAGATGCAAAGGTCTGCCCAGAATGCGGTGCTGTTTTCGAGGATGAAGAGGAAGGCACTGAGGTCTCTCTGGAGGAGGAAGAGCCGGAAGAAGAGGAAACCGGAGAGGAAGAAACCGAGGAAGAAGAGGAAACCGGAGAAGAGGTGCCTGAAAAAGCTAACAAGAAGGTGTTCTGGGCCGGATTGATAACGCTTCTCATCGGAAGTCAGGGAATTGCTCTGGGCTC
>CAZQEG010000012.1:0-6389 GCA_964591575.1 uncultured Thermoplasmata archaeon | reverse complement strand
GTGATCACGATAATAGGCCTCGTACTTCTGCTTCTCTATATGAAACAGCAGGACAAAGAGGAGAAATACAGGGAAGAGATCGAAGAAAAAGAAGAGGGGGAGCCTCTTCTCGTCCGAAACAAGATGTTCTTCTGGATCGGGCTGATACTCCTGCTGATAACCGGGCCTGTCGGTGTAGCAGCCGGACTTGCAGGCGGAAAGAATGTGGACCAGCTTGGAATGGGCTTTGGTATTGGCGGCGGCGGAATCCTCACGATAATAGGCATAATCCTAATTTTCCTCGCAATATGGCAGAAAAAAGCTCCTGAAGAGCCGTCCGAGGAAAATGAAGAAGAGGAAGAACCCGAAGAGGACGAGCTTGATGAAGAGGATGGCCTCGACGAAGAGGACCTCGGAGAAGTCAGAGAAGTGTAAGAGCAAACGTCTCCTTTAAAACCCATTAATTATTCTCTCTATATTTTCTCTGCCTTTTTCTGCCATGGATTTTGCCGTCCCCATGTCCTTCGATTCTGCGAATATTCGGTATATTGGCTCTGTGCCGGACGGCCGTATGAGTATCCAGCCTTCATCCGTATAGACCTTCAGACCGTCGGTGCGGTCAATATGCCCAAGGTTGGCATATATGCCGGTAAGTCTTTCAAGCACTTTTTCCTTCAGTTCGTTCGGGCACCGTGTTTTTGTCTTATAGAGCGCATATTTCGGGATTTCCCCCTCGAGTTCGGACAATGACTTTTCACTTTTGGCCATTATCTCAAGCATCTTTGCGGCACCCATGGCGCCGTCACGGCAGTACTGATGCTCCGGGAATATCAGACCGCCGTTTTCCTCTCCGCCGAAGACAGCCCCCGTCTCTATCATTTTTCTGGCTACGACAGGCGCTCCGACCTGCGTATATATGACCGTGCCGCCAGCGCTCTTCACCGCATCTTCCACGGCAGTTGAGGAACTCACCGGAGTTACCACAGCACCCTTGTTCTTTTCAACCTGATATTTTGCAACTATCGAGAGGGAGCGGTCCCCATAGAGGTAATTTGCCTTTTCATCGACGAATATCACCCTGTCGGCATCTCCGTCGTGTGCTATTCCGATATCCGCTCCCGAGAATCTCACAGTATCGACCAGTGTTTTCAGGTTCTGAGGTGACGGCTCCGATTCATGCCCCGGGAACATACCGTCAGGCTGGGCATTGAGGCTTATCACCCGACACCCGAGTTTCCTGAGAAGGTATGGAGATGTTGGCGCGGACGCTCCGTTTGCGCAATCGAGGACAACGAGAAATCTCTTTCTCATTATCTTTTCACGGTCTACGGAGGAGAGTATTCCATCGATGTAGAAATCACCCGCATTGCTCTCTTTCGTAAGTTTTCCTATGTTCTTCCATTCGGAAGCCCTGAATTTTCTGGAAAAATAGAGAGATTCTATCTGCCCCTCCTCGTATTTGGACATCTCGGTTCCATCTGCGGCGATGACCTTTATACCATTGAACTCGGGCGGGTTATGGGATGCGGTAATCATCACGCCGGCCGAGAAATCATGATGCTTTACGTAATACTGGAGCGCGGGGGTGGGGAGCATCCCAATATCAACGACATTCACACCTGCGGACAGAAGACCGGAAACAACGGCTCCTTTGAGCATATCACCGGATACTCGGGGGTCCTTCGCAAGGGCCACGGAACTGCCTTCCGAAACATGGGAGCCTATCGCTTTTCCCAGCCTCAGAGCAAGTTCCGGGCTCATGTCCTTATTGGAAACGCCGCGAACGCCGTTCGTACCGAAAAGCCTCATTCTCCGATCCCCCCGTTCTCAAGGACCGTATTTTCCACGGTGGTTCCCGGATACACGAGCGTTTTCCAGGAGATGATAGAGTCTTTTACCAGAGAGCCCTCCTCCACAATCGAATTGTCAAGCACCATCGAATTCTGTATTATGCTCCCTTTCCTTATGACTGCGCCCGGATATATGAACGCATTGTGCAGCACCGCACCTTTCTCGACGAAGGCATCTCTTCCCACGTACACGGCTCCCTTTGCAGTCCCTTCCATCGAGCCTTCCAGAACTGCCCCGCCGAGCCTCTCGGTCATCGCCCTGTTTGCGTCTATAAGATCGGAAGGTCTGCCCACATCTTTCCAGAGGCCGGATATCCTTTTCCCGTAGAGCACGCCTTTCTTCAGAAGTATTGGAAACAGATCTCTGGAAAAATCAAATACTGTTTCCGAAGGGATGTCTTCGAGGGCTTCCGGCTCGAGGATGTATATGCCCGCATTGATGAGGTTGGAAAATACCTCGCTCTTTGCAGGCTTCTCTGCGAACTTCACTATTCTGGAATCTTCATTCAGGCCTACGATTCCGTATTCGGTCGGGTTTTCCACCTCTGTGAGGGCCATGGTCGCAGCGGCCCCGCTCTTTCTGTGAAAATCATAGAGCTCTTTTATGTTCACATCCGCCAGCACATCCCCGCTTCCCACTGCAAATGTTCCATCGAGAAGGTTTTCCACCCTTTTAACGGAGCCGGCCGTACCAAGCCTCTCGGATTCAACGGAATAGAAGACCCTTCCACCGTACTGGGTCCCGTCGCCAACGACATCCACTATCTTCTGATATATGTGGCTGGTTGTCAGTATGAGATCCTCAAAACCACTATCCACCATGGATTTCACCACATACTCTATCATCGGCTTTCCGGCAACAGGCAGTATGTGCTTGGGAACGGTGTTTGTAAGCGGTCTGAGCCTTGTTCCCAGGCCTCCGGCCATTATTACGGCTTTCATGCACCTGCATATTCCTTCGTTATTTATATGTTGGCAAAATCCTTTTAAGCAGAAGCCTATGTATGAGTATGTCCGTTGTCAGCAGGAGAATAGAGATAGAGACGCACGGAGAGGTTCATATCGTGGATATAACGGCAGATGTGGCGGATATCATAGCAAAATCCGGTATAAATGATGGCATCGCCCTTGTATTCGTGCCGGGTTCCACGGCTGCCATAACTACGGTTGAATATGAGCCGGGCCTTCTGAAAGATATCCCTGATGCGCTCCAAAGGCTGTTTCCAAGGGAAATTCCTTACAAACACCATGAGAGGTGGCATGACGGCAACGGGCATTCCCATGTGAGGGCATCGTTTCTCAAGCCGGACCTGTGCATACCTGTTAGCGGCGGAAGTCTGGAACTGGGAACATGGCAGCAGGTCGTGTTCATTGAGTTAGATAACAGGCCGAGGCACAGAAGCATAATAGTGAAGGTGGTCGGGGAATGAAGGCGAAAATAGGGATAATAAGCGGTTCCGGAGCGTATGACATGGGAGCGCCGGTGAAAGAGGAGATAGCTGTGGAAACACCTTACGGCAGCCCGTCATCGGATATTCAGATGCTTGAAATAGGAGAAAACACGGCAGCATTCATAAGAAGACACGGCCCGAAGCATACGATACCCCCTCATATGATAAATCATCGAGCAAATATATATGCGCTCTCCACGCTAGGAGTCCGGGCCATTATTTCGATAGGCTCCGTCGGAAGTCTCAGAGTGGATATCAGACCGCCGGCGATAGTGATACCCGAGGATTATATCAGCCCTTTCAGGTCGGATACCTTCTTTGACAGCGAGGTAAAGCACATAACACCGGAGATGTCCGGAGAACTCAGGCAGATGCTCGGAGAAGCTGCGGAAAAAGAGGGCATTCCGGTGCATTACGGCGGCGTTTACATCCAGACGCTCGGGCCGAGACTTGAGACCAGAGCTGAGATAAGGATGTATTCGGAATTCGCCGACATCGTAGGGATGACAGTGGGGACGGAGAGCGCTCTTTCGCAGGAACTCGGAATATCCTTTGCCGCAATATGCTCTGTGGACAATTACGCCCACGGTATAGGGGGGGAGGTCCCGGATTTTCAGGAGATACTGGCCAGATCCGGCAAAAATCAGGAAAGGACCAAAGCCATTGTCAGGAGATTCGTGAAGATGTTCTGAGATACCAATAAAGTTATGTGCCTGACCATCGTTCCTTTCCTTTCAGTTCACCCTGAACCTCAGGATTCCGGCGATTCCTCCGAAGGCCCGGTACAGAAGCTCGCCCTCCTCCGATTCTCTGGATATCAGCATGACCTTCGTTCCCATCTGCTCCGCAAGCCCGTAAAAGTATTCCACTATATCTTCCCTTTCTTTTATCTCGATGTTAGTCGAACCGCATTTCGGGCATTTCATCCCATCTTTTTCGATACCTTCTCCTCGATACCCGCAGGAATTGCATACGAACGAGACCCAGTTCTTGTCGATACCCTCGGAGATGAGAAGGAGGTCCACGGCACCGAGCTGTACCGCTTTTATAACATCGGTCATACCATACACCGCCAGCCCGCCGTCCGGCTTCTTTATCTCCTTCATAAGGCGCTCCACCGCCTTTTTCTCCTTGATCACATCGAGGTCCGAGAGGACATCCTGAGCCTTCTCCACCAGCTCTTTCAGACCGTATTCGTTGGTGTACCCGGTGTCAAAGAGGTCTATTATCTTTTTCTTTATCTCGTAGTGGAGATAGTCCTTCTTCGCAAAGAATTCCTTGGTGGAACCCGGCCCGCCTATCAGCACGCCTTCAAGTTCCGGCTCCGCAAGAAATGCAGCGGAAGCAATCTCCCCTACCTTTGTGAAATATTCGTGAGCGGCAATTTCTATGAGCCTTTCAAATCTGAGAGAGGACTGCCCGCCCTGATGGTGTTTGCTCGGGACCCTGGATTCTATGTGCTTTATGACGATTATTCTCTTTCCTTTCAGCATCCCTATCGATGCCTCGCTGCGGTCTATCACAATGAGGCCGTAGGAACTCTTGTCAGTAATCATGTCCTTCAGGGGTTCGAGATAGAATTTCGAGTCGCATCGGTACAGGAATGTGGTTATTGGCTCCGGAGGCTCCAGAATCCTGGCTATCATCTCGGTCTGGTTGGCTCCCTTCGCCACATGGCCTACGAAAAATACGACGCCGTTCTCAGGAGGCTTTTTGAATGCCTTGAGCCTGCTCATTATGGATTCTATCGCAGAGGTGACATTCTTCATCGTGCTTTTGGACTTTATGTTCGAACTCTGCGAGTATTCGTCCCTCAGATAAGCGACCACATCGGATATCTGCTTTCCCGGCGGGATGTAGAGAGATATAAGCTCGGTGGCCCTGCCGCTGTACTTCTCGAGGTCTTTGAGAGCCCGCTTGAACTCATATACCGCAAGAGATATGTCTTTTCCCGAATCTTCGGCCATCAGAGAGCAAAAACAGGGGCTCTTTATGTAGGTTTTGGATGGCCTTGGAAAATCTTTTAATTCACCCGCATAATGTGTGCCCATGATTCGGGGACTGTGCTACATATGCGGCCGTCCTGCCGGAAATGTCTGCTCGATATGCGGAAACGCCGTTTGCGACCAGCACTATATTCCAGAACTTAGGGCATGCACCCTATGCGCTTCGAAGATGGGATACGGAAAAAAGGGAGATAGAGCGCTCAGAGTATGAATATCGCAGCCGCAAGAGCGGTGACCCAGTGCTCGTCGTCGCCCTGTATGGAAGCACCCACAGAGCGCACATCGTTGACATCGTCCTCATCTATATCCGTGAGGGACGCAAGCATGTATGTCGCCATGTCCTCGGCGACCTGCCGAGCTTCATCAAGACCCACATGGCCGTGGTATTCCGAGATATAGCCGTAGTGCTCCTTGTCTGTCGTTCTGGCAAGGCCGATTGATGCGCTCACCAGCCCTCTCTCGTATGTGGTTATCCTCGACATGACGCAGAAGGTTATCTGGCCGTCCTGCAGTCTTTTCAGCCCCTCTTTTTTTGATATTATCCTCGCACCGGGCGGATATATGGAGGACACGGTCACCAGATTCAGCCTCTCGATACCGGCCTCGCGGAGAGCCATCTCAAAGCTCAGAAGCTCTTCATCCGCCTTGCCTTTTCCTGAGGTGAAAAAGACCTCTTTCGGTACCAGTACTGTCATGAGAAGGGGAGCAAAAAATCAGTATTTAAAGCTTTTTATTAAGGGTGCATTCACAGCAGCGCACCCGAAAAAGAGGCAAAAACAGCCAGCTCACCCTTTCAGGTCGAAGACTATATTTACGGATATGTATGCCTGAACGTGAGGCACATCTCTCCGGATGCGGGGCTTGCCCTCATCCTTGTGATTGCATTCGGAATAATCATTCGGATATCAACAATATGGACAATGCAGCCCAGCAGCGACGCATTTGTGTACTTCTATATGGGGAACAGCTTTCTCCATCACGGGGAGTTCATCATGCCGTACGGAGATTATTCCGGAACTTCTTCCGATTACAGCCACCATTTCCCCCCTCTTTATCCCATCTATCTCTCATTTTTCATAGCGCTCTTCGGGTACACGCCGTTC
>CAZQEG010000011.1:0-14807 GCA_964591575.1 uncultured Thermoplasmata archaeon | reverse complement strand
GTATTTTAAGTTAGAGGCCGAAGATTGCGGATGCGTTAATCACACATCCTTTTTGTTGAATCGGTAGAGCGCCAGTGCGATGGAGGCTGCGGCATATGACAGCATGACACCGATGGATGTTGCTACCACAGGGTAGTACTCTCTGAAAGCCATCGCCTTTTTTCCCATCGGGATTGCTATGGAAGAATCCACGGGATATGGGTTCATGATTATGTACTTCGTCGTTCCGGCAGAAAATGTCAGCGAGAACCACGGTTTTACCTGAGACAGGGTTAAAACGCTGTCGATTATCGGAAGAATGAGGAAGAACAGAAAGAACGTAAGGACTGCCGAGCTCACCGTGTTCTTCAGATAGGCGCTCACCAGATATGCCACGGAGAGCGCTGAGAATGTATACAGGAGGGCTATTCCGAAGGAAAATGCCATCTCAACCGGAAGGTTCCCGTCTATTATCCCCACGGCGGACCCTGCCAGTATGTAGAAAAGGGATATCGTGGCAGCGGACATTCCGAAACTCGCGATGAGCTTCCCTCCGAATATCACCCACCTCTTCAGTGGATTGGGAAATATGAGATATGCCGTTCTCTGCTGGAATTCGCCGACGAGAGCATCGGCACCGAAAAATGTGGCTGCCAGTATCACGAGAATGTTCGCAAAATTCAGGAACTGCCCGCAGAAATCCCTGCTGTCCGCAGGATAATCCTTCCCAAGCAATGGAGGGAGGGTTATAAAGAGCAAAAATATCAAGGAGATGAGGCCCAGCATCACCAGTATCTTCTTCCCTCTGAGATATCTTGTGAGTTCGTATCTGGTTACGGTCACCATCTGGTCGATATCCGAAGGAACTTTCGTTTTTTTCATATCCTCACCTCGAATCTTTTATTCTTTCCATGTACACATTCTCGAGTGCCATCCCCGTATCTCTGTAAGAAACAACATCGAAACCCATTTCGACGAGCTCCTTCAGCAGTCGTGCGCGAACGGCGGCCCCTCCTTTCAGGGAAACCTCGAATGTGGTCGGGTTTACCTGCCGAGCGCTCTCCACTTCCTCCATGCTTTCCAGCGTCTCCAAAAATGTCCCCTTCATGGGATATAGAAAAGATATTTCGACGGTACTGTGCTTTATATGCTTTCCGAGCGCATCCACCCTATCCTGAAATATGATCCTTCCCTTCTCTATCATTATCACCCTATCCGCAAGCTCCTGCACCTCGTTCAGAAGGTGTGAACTCATAAATATCGTTTTCCCCTCCTTTTTAAGCCTTTTGACTATGTTCCTGACCTCGACCATCCCTCTCGGGTCCAGGCCGGAAGTGGGTTCGTCCAGAATGAGCAGTGACGGGTCGTGCATAAGTGCCTGTGCTATCACAAGCCTCTGCTTCATCCCCTTGGAAAATGTGCCTGTCTTCTTTCTCTTCCATTCCGACATATTGACCGTGTAAAGCACATCATCTATTCTCCCTCTCAGTTCTGCACGGTCCATTCCCCTCAGGCGTCCCAGATATGATAGGAGCTCCTCCGGTGTCAGATAAGGGTATAGTTCAGGAGTCTCGACGACCGCTCCGACATCCATCATCGCTTTTTTGATGTCCTTCCGAACATCATGACCGTGAATGTACGCTCTCCCCTCGGTCGGCCGCATAAGATGCGTAAGTATCTTTATGGTGGTGGTCTTACCGGCACCGTTGGGGCCAAGAAAACCGACGCAGTCTCCTTCCATAACCTTCATGTCCAGCCGGTCCAGAGCCCGAAACGCGCCGAAGTTTCTGGAAAGCGACTCTGTCCTTATGGCCTCATCCATGCGCTCACAATCTATATGTCGCTATATAACAATTTCTGGAAGCCCCTACTTCGCAGACCTAAAAATCGGCAGCAATGACCGAGCATGTCCGCGCTCTTTCGAAATCGGTTCGAGGATTTCCCATGATTATGCGACGGAAACGCTGTTTATCTCGAAATGCCTGTTCACTATGCGCCTTGCGAGGTCCAGATTCGCTCCGTGCTTTCCTATGGCCCTCGCCTTGTTCTCCGGCTTTACGGTGATCGTTGCGTGTATTACGGTTCCGCGGTTCTCTATATCCACATTCTGAACCCCGTACGGCCAGAATATGTTCCTGAGGAATATCTTCGGGTCCTCGGAGAACTCTATTATCTGAACATTCTTTTTGAGCAGTTCCCTGAGTCTGGTGGCGGTCTCCCCGCGCTTTCCTATGGCCTTGCTCCCCTGATGCGGCATAACTATGAAGATTATCTTCTCGGGGGTCTCCATGCAGTCCTTCACCTGTGTCTTGGTAACCTTCTCGAAGATGTTTATGTACCCGAGAATCTCTCCTGTAAAGCTTATTTCCTGCGTCATGCTCATTCCTTTCCGGATTTCAGTATGTCGGAATCCCCTGCATCTATCACGGTGAGCACGGAAACAGCGAAGGGTTTTCCGCATGCCGCCCCGAGTTCGATACCCGTTCCAGCAAAGTGCTTTATCGGCACCTTTTTGTAGGCGTTCTCCGCAAATGCGCTCTCCGGGCAGTTGGATGCCGCGACGATCATCTTGGCTTCTTTGCTTTTAACGGCTTTCTTTGCCTGTTCCACGCCGTAGTATACCTTTCCTGTCTCTACCAGAAGCTTCAAGCTCCTCTCTATGTTCATCTTATTCCTCCTTCTTTTTTATTCCGGTATATCTGAGTTTCACAGCACCGGTTCCGAGTGTTATCGGCTGACCGACTATTATGTTCTCGGCAACACCTGCGAGCTTGTCCTCTTCACCCATGAGCCCAGCATGAAGAAGATGCGCTGCGGTTATTTCGAAAGCCGCTCTGGCCAGCACGCTCGTCTTTCTTCCGGAAACGCCGTGCCTTCCTATTGCCCTCACATGTCCGTCATTGGTCATTATGTCTGCGACCAGCATTATGTGCCTCATATCCACCGTGAGGCCCTGCTCTGACAGAGTGCTGTGTATCTCCTTTATTATCGAGTTTCTCGCTGCTTCTATACCGAGAACATCTGCGATCTCCATCACGCTGTTCGTGCTTGTCCTCTCTGGATCTACCTCGGGCATTGCCAGCACATCCGCGAGATTAGAGCCCTCCGTATATATAACATACTCATCGGCAGCCTCGTTCTTCCTTATTATTGCCCTTTTTATACCTTTTATCCCTTTAAGGTTCACATCCCTGAGCATATGGAGGGTGTCCTGAAGAGCTTTGAAAGAGAACTCGTCCATCTTTATCCTTATTCTTCCGCTTTCGGAGGATACGGAGGCTTTGAGGCCTCTGCTCTTCATTATCTTCTTAACTATGTCCTCCTGGGTGAGTGACTTTTCCTTCATCTTCTCGGCATCCGGAATGACTATTATCTCCATGCGGGCAGCATCCGTCTGAATCTCGCAGACCTCTCTCAGAGCCGTTATCTCTATGTTGGAGGCTATGCGCTTGACCTCATCGAGATTATTCCTGTATTCCTTCGTGATGTGAACTTCCATCATCGGGGTGCTCGGAACCTTTCTCGCATCCACTATCTCAATCAGCCTCGGAAGACCGAGGGTTACGTTCATCTCCGCAACGCCTGCGTAGTGGAATGTTCTCATGGTCATCTGGGTACCAGGTTCGCCTATCGACTGCGCTGCAACAATACCCACGGCTTCATGTGCGTCCACAAGCCTCTTCATGTACTTGTCGCACACAATACTCACGATCTCTTTCAGCTGATCTTCATTGTATGTCTTTGATTCCAGAGCCGCCACGGTGTCTTCAACAAGCTTTCTCGGCAGATGGACGCCGTATTCCAGAGCTATCTTCATTACCTTCTGCTCTGCGGGTTTCATCGGTTTTATTTTTTTGGGAATCTGAGAGGGATCTATCTTCTTATCGGCTTCTGCTTTCTTTCCCTTCTTTTTCCTCTCCTCAAGCAGCTTTATGGGGCTTACCGGCTTCTTTTTCTTCGGAGGCCGTATCTTTTTCACACCTATCTTCTCCAGCACGTCGAAGGCATCCCTCTCCGACACATATCTGAGGAGGTCCTCCACATTCGCCTTTTTCAGGCTGCTGAGCTTATAGCCCGCATCCGCTAGGGCATTTGCGACGCTTTCCCTTATTCCTCTTCTCATGAGCCCTTTCACAGTATCTTTCTTTGCCATTTCACTCATCCCCCTCTTCGTCGGTTTCAAGCGTCTCTGGCTCTATCATCTCCTCTCTTGCGCCGAAACTGTTTTCTTTTATCTCTCCCTCCTTCGCATATTCCCTTCCCAGAACCTCACTCACAACCTCCTCCACATCCACCGCCTTTCCGGACGGTATTCTGGACGGGTCGACGCCGTCTTCTCCATAGGAAAACTGAATTATCGTGTTTGCAGTATTTCTCACGCTCCTATCCGGGGCCACCTTCAGGTCCTCAAGAGCATTTATCAGTCTTCTCTGCATATACCCGGAACGGGATGTTCTCACAGCAGTGTCCACAAGGCCTTCCCTTCCTCCCATGGAATGGAAGAAGTATTCCGTAGGATTGAGACCGCTCTTGTACGAGGACCTTACAAACCCGTGAGCCTCGGCTCCGAGGTCTCCTCTTTTGAAATGAGGGAGCGTTCTCTCATAGTACCCTCTGAACAGTCTCTCGCCTCTCACGGCCTGCTGTCCTATCGAACCTGCCATCTGGGAAAGGTTCAGCATTGAAGCCCTCGCTCCGGACCTCGCCATCACCACGGCCGGGTTCTCCAGACCGAGATGCCTACCTGCAATCTCGCCGGCGCCGTCCCTTGCCCTTCCCAGCACCTTCATTATCTCCACTTCGAGGGTCTCTTCAAGGCTTCTTCCTGGCATCTCCTCAAGAGTTCTGTCGTTATAGGCGTTCACCAGGTCCTTAACCTCCTGAACCGCTTTGTCCAGAAGCGCCTTTATCTCTTCCTTCGCTTCTTCCGGTATGTCCTCGTCGGCTATTCCCGTGCTGAATCCTCTTAGGGTTATGGTTCCGATTGACATCATAGTTATCTTGTCCAGAAATTCCCTTGCGGCGTCGGACCCATACTCTCTGGCTATCTTATCCAGAATCTTTCCTTTGAACGCCCCGACGGCCTTTTCATCTATGGTCCCGCTGACAAGCCTTCCGTTGACTATCTTCACGAATGCATCATCCGGACACGCCTGCCCCAGCTTGCACAGCCCTCTCTTCTGGCATATCGAGCCCCTGAATGCCATATTTAGGTCTTTGGGGAGCGCAAGACTGAAAATATCTTTTCCAAGATAATATTTTACGCCATTTATGACTTCTACTGGCTCCGGCAATCTGTCATAGTCCACACCTCTGAGGATTCTCAGGGTCTGCTCCTCGCTGAACTTGGTGTCCTTGTGCGTAAGGAAGAACATTCCGGTTATGTGGTCGTGTATCGCACCTATCACCGGCCCTCCGAACCTCGGCGAGAGTATGTTCTCCTGAACCCTCATGATTATCCTCGCCTCCGCCCTGGCCTCTTCGCTCTGGAGAACATGGAGGTTCATCTCGTCCCCGTCGAAATCGGCATTGTAAGGCGGGCATACCGCAAGGTTGAATCTGAATGTCTTGTATGGAAGTACCTTCACCTCGTGTGCCATCATTGACATCCTATGAAGGGACGGCTGCCTGTTGAAGAGAACTATATCACCGTCCTGAAGCTGCTTCTCGACCATATAGCCGATCTCAACCTTCTCCGCAACCGTTTCCTTGTTCTTTTCCGTCACCTTGACCCTTCTTCCATCCGGTTTTATGACATAGTTGACGCCGGGGAGATACCTGCCCTCTTCGTCCAAGGGAGAATTGCCGCGCAGTACGAGTTCCTTTGCCTTCTCTATATTGTACTGATTGACCCTGAGCCCTACGGTGAGTTCCCGAGCAGCTGCTATGGGTATCCCTACCTGATTTATGGAGAGGTAAGGGTCCGGGGAAATCACGGTTCTGGATGAGAAGTTCACCCTCTTTCCCGAAAGATTCGCCCTGAAACGACCCTCTTTGCCCTTCAACCTCTGAACCAGCGTCTTCAGCGGCCTTCCAGACCTATGCCTCGCCGGCGGTATGCCGGATGTCTGATTGTCGAAATATGTTGTTATATGATACTGCAAAAGCTCCCACAGGTCCTCTATAATCAGCTGGGGCGAACCGGAATCCCTGTTCTCTCTTACCCTCTGGTTTATCCTTAGTATGTCCACGAGTTTATGGGTCAGGTCATCCTCCGAGCGGTCCCCGGATTCAAGCGTGATAGACGGTCTGACGGTCACGGGCGGAACCGGCAGAACAGTAAGTATCGTCCACTCCGGCCTTGCCACCTTCGGGTTTATCCCGAGAGGTATCAGGTCATCGTCGGGTATATTTTCCAGCCTCCCCCTTATCTCCTTGGGGGAAAGCTTGTGCCCCTCTTCTCTGAATGTATAGGGCTTATCGAGGACGACTTTCTTCTGCTCGGCTCCGCAGTGCGGGCATACGGATCTCGAAGATGCATCCGCCACTATCTCTTTCGTTATATGCTCAAGGTCCGTCAGGTCTCCGCCGAGTTCTTTCAGGTTCTTCAATACCCTGTTGTATTCCTTTATCTGATCATCCGTGAGAAGTATTCTCCCGCAGGACGAACACGTGCTCTGAAGAAGCTTCTTTATGTCCTTCACATATCCTATATGAATGACCGGCAGAGCGAGTTCGATGTGCCCGAAATGTCCAGGGCATTCCTCCACCTTTCCGCCGCAGGTCTTGCATCTCAGCCCGGGCTCTATCACGCCCATATGCGGGTCCACAAGCCCCATCTCTTTGGGGTATCCGTCCTCGTCATATGTATCCGGCGTTATCACCCTTATGGCGGACATCTTTCTTATCTCTTCCGGGGCGAGGAGAGCAAATTTTATGGACTTAATTCTTTTAAGTACTCCCACAAGGGAAAATGTTGGTGCTCTCATGTTCAGACCTCCTCCAGCTGCAATCTCATAACCACTCCCAACGACATCAATTCGTCCCTCATAAGTTTGAAGGCATAGCTGACCTGAACCGGATGGATGTTCGTCCTGTTTCCGCATACCGGGCAGTACATCGAGCCTTTACGGTCGAGAATCGCCACATGTCCGCATTTCGGATTCCCGCAGACATACACCACCGTGCCGTCCGACTGGTCGAGAAGCCTGTCCTTTATCACCATCGCAGCGCCGTGTGCAATCAGCGTGTCTCTTTCCATCTCTCCGAACCTCAGACCGCCCTGCCTCGACCTCCCTTCCGTGGGCTGCCTTGTGAGTATCTGAACAGGGCCTCTTGACCTCATATGCAGCTTTCCGGCCACCATATGGTGAAGTTTCTGATAATATATAACGCCACTGTATATCTCAGCTTTTATTTTCTCTCCACTTAGGCCGTCATACATCACCTGCATCCCGCTGTGCTTGTATCCGTTCCGAACGAGGGCTTCTCTTATCGCCATTTCTCTCTCTCCGCTGAAGGCGGTTCCGTCTATCAGACGGCCTTCCATGGAGCCTACGATTCCTCCCAGCATCTCAAGTATGTGTGCGACGGTCATCCTTGACGGAACCCCGTGAGGATTAACTATGATATCCGGAGTTATGCCCTCCTCATTGAACGGAAGGTCTTCCTGCGGAACGATGGCACCGATTACTCCTTTTTGCCCGTGTCTGGATGCGAACTTATCTCCGAGTTCGGGGACTCTCTGCTCCCTGACGACCGCCTTTACCAGCCTGCTGCCGTTCTCCGATTCGGTGAGCATGACCCTGTCAACAAAGCCCCCTTCTCTGGGTCTGACTGTTGTGGATGCTTCTCTTCTCTCCTGAGCTGCCAGAAAATCCGCGCTCTCCTCCAGAAATCTGGGGGGCGATGTCTTTCCTATGAGGACATTTCCAGCGGATACCGCCACCTCCGGGCTTATCAGTCCATCCTCTCCGAGATTGACATATGCTTCCTCACCTCTCGCTCCTTTGGTTTCCGGACCTGGTATCTCGAAGTGGTCCTCCTGACCTCCGGCATATCTCCTTTCTTCGTCCTTATACGTCCTGAAGAATGTCGACCTTCCAAGGCCTCTGTCGATGGATGCTTTGTTGAACACTATGGCATCCTGCATATTGTAACCTTCATAGGATATGACCGCCACCACCACATTCTGACCGGCAGGTCTCCTGTGATAATTTATGAACTCCATTGTTTTTGTCTGAGTGAGCGGCCTCTGCGGGTAGTGCAGGAGATGAGCCCTTGTTTCCGTCCTCATCCTGAAATTCGATACCGGAAGACCCAGCGACTGCTTTCCCATGGCAGCTCCCATCGTTATTCTCGGGGATGAATTGTGCTCCGGATAAGGGACTATGCCTGCCCCCACGCCTATGAGAAGCAGAGGATCCACTTCAAGATGTGTATGCTCCGGCTTGAGCAGAAGCTCCGCCTCGAAACGCCCCCCGCATTTCTTGCATTCAAGCCTTGCGACGTTGTCCGGAGAGCCCATGTTCACCCATACGACATCCTCCTGTGAGAGGTATGCCCCGCAGTGCGGGCATTTTTCCGGAACATTGTAGGGATAAAGTGCGATGTAAGTATCTTCTTCCTCCTCGGCATCGACCCATTCTACGATTCCTCTCTCTACCAGGTCCTTTAGGTTCAGTTCGCCCTTCCTCAGCATCTCCACCTCGTCCATTGTTATGGCCGGTTTTCCATTGTTCAGTACTATAAGCGCTCTTCTGACCCTTCCGGCATCGGAGTTTATTATCACCTCGCCCATCTTGTCATCATATCTTATGTTTACCTCGTGCGAAAGCAGGCCGCTCCTTCTCCTCTCCTTTATGCTCTTAACCAGTTCCAGCGGTTCCTGCGTGACACCAACAAGGTCTCCGTTGACATAGACCCTCTTTTTGTCACCAGTAATCTCCTCCTCCTTCTTCATTCCCATGTCTTCGAGCAGCCAGAGAATCTCTTCGGAAGGATATCCTTCGGATATATCGACTATCAAGGCAAGGTTCTTCACAAGACCGCAGTTCTGACCCTCCGGCGTCTCGTTGGGGCACAGCCTTCCCCACTGGGTCGGATGCAGGTCCCTAGCTTCGAAATGCGGTTGAGACCTCGTTAAAGGCGATGTTATCCTGCGCAGATGGCTGAGAGCGCTCAGATTCGATGTCCTGTCCAGTAGCTGCGATACACCGGTTCTTCCTCCGACCCAGTTTCCCGTGGCCATCGCATGCATTATCCTCTGGGTGAACAGGTCGGACCTTATGAGCGACCTTATCTTTATCTTATCCCTCTTTCCGGTCCTTTCAATCTGGAATTTCAGATCTGTGAGTATGGCATTGACCGCTATCCTGAACACATCCTCCATAAGGTCTCCGGATAGTTTTATCCTCTTGTTTGCGTAGTGGTCCTTATCATCCGGTTCTCTCTTTCCAATCGCCAGTTCCAGAATGCTTCTTGCCATCCTTCCGAGGAATATCGCCTTCTTTCTGCGGTCCTCTCTCGTCGAGCCCAGATGCGGTAGAAGGGAATTATCTAGTATGGCCGATATCTTGCTTTCCCTGTATTCCTTCGCCTGACCGGCCGCATACCTCTTTTCAAGATAATCGATGGCATCCTCCGTCGAGAATATCCCGCTAGGCTTGTACAGCTTGGCGCTGTGCACCTCTTCTATATTCGCATAAACTATGTTCTCCATCTCTTTCTCGGTTACTACTGAGTTGAATATCTCCTCGTCATCCTCCATGCCGAGGGCTTTCATCAGGATTATCAGCGGTATCGAACCTGAGGCCGTGGGGACACTGACCGTGAGTATCCCGTCCTTCTTCTTTTCCATCAAGGTGAGCGCTCTGTACCCCTCTCTCTGAGAGAACACCTTGGCAACCTCGACCTGCGTTCCGTATCTCTCGTTCTTTTCCACGAATATCCTGTTTGGTGCCAGGTCTTCAAGCGATATCAGCACCCTCTCGGAACCGCCTATAATGAAATATCCGCCGGAATCCAGGGGGTCCTCGAATCTCTTTTCAAGCTCTTTCTTATACTCTTCTGAGGTGAGGGCCCTACCCAAGTCCTCTTCGATCCTGTATCTCGAAACATTGCATTTCTTCGACTTGACCATGATCGGCAGGTAACCGACTGTTATCCTCTGAGGCTCTCTCTCAACACCATCCACCGTGACGGTAAACTCTATCTCCACGGGTGCCACATAGTTCAGGTCCCTCAGCCTCGCCTCCATCGGGTTTATATTGTGAGAAGAGCCGTCCGCCTCCCTTATCTGCGGATTACCGACAAATATCGTCGGGGTTGCGTTTGCCTCTATCTTTCCCGTAACCTCGTCACGTCTCCTTCCGACCCGAACCTTCACATCTCCGCCGACCCTTTCCGGGTTCACAACGAGCGTTCCCGGCCCGGCTTTCTCCCCTATCCTTATGGAATCCAGCACCCTCTGCATTCTACTGTTGAGGTTGTCCTCGCTCGCCACGAAGTCATTAAACGATGCTATATGGTGGTTGACCACACTTCTCTCCTTAAAAAATGCGTCTATAAATTCTCTCAAGATATTTCCTCCTTCATCCTTTTATTACCACCCTGTATGCCACGGAGACACCGGCGGTCTGACTTTCTCTGAGTATCCGAATTATTGTTCCTTCTTCAATCGTTCCGTACGCTGATTCCAGGACCTTTATGATAGCATCGCTTTCCCTTATCTTCGGCAGTTCGTCCTTGCTTGCCCTTAATTTCTTTAGAATCTCCGCCTCTTCCTCTTTCTTTACTATCTGATGCTCCGGAACGAGGTGGTGGAGAAGGATTTTTGCGTCGGTCATTTTTTTGCCTCCAATATATAAAGCGGGCCTGTGGGGACTTTCGGCGCTCTGAGCGCATTCGAACCCCAGGCCATCTGGTTAAAAGCCAGACGCTCTACCTAGCTGAGCTACAGGCCCGTGTTACAGAGAGGAAAAATGCCAGAAAAGAGCTTGTTTAAAAGCTTTTCTATTCTGCCATCGAATAGGAATAATCATGCTGCCGCAATACAAATAAAAATTAAGACATATAAAATTAAAATCTATTTTTGCAAGATTTCGGGAAATTCATATATACAAAATACGAGAAAACGGCTCTATCGCCCAAAAACAGAATTAAAAATCTAAAAAATATTTTTTTTGTGACTGCACATTTATGTCCATTCCTTTCCGAAAACATCCGAAACGAGGGTGCCATTTGGAGTAAACTAGATATAGGAGTGGGGAATTCGATGTGCAAATCCAAAGGAGGTCTAAATATGGCTATAAAAATAAACGAAGACACCTGCATCGGATGCGGGGTCTGCCAATCGCTCTGCCCCGATGTGTTCGAGGTAGGCCCGGATATGAAGTCACATGTGAAAGAAGGCTGTGATGAGAGCGCCCCATGCGTGAAGGACGCTATCAACAGCTGCCCGACAGGCTCCATATCCGTGGAGTAATCCGATTACAGGGGATAAACCCCTGAACTTTTATTTCCCCTCTCACCCCTATGGATATTCGGCATTGAAAGCATATAAAAGGTGCCTTACGATTATCGATGTTGATTATACGAGCTGATATTCTCAACCTCTCGTCTCTATCCTCTCCGCACTTTTTTCTTCCAGAAGAACAGCGGCAAATCTTCGGTCTATGTTCACCACATCACCTTTCTTCAGATAATAGTTATGTCCTCCGAAATCGGCAAAGGAACTGTCTTTCAGTACGCGCAGAAGGGAAAGCGCCGCCTTTTTCCCTGCTCCCGCCTCTTTTTCGGCATCCGGCTCATCCATTTTCCCTTTATCCGGCGTTTCCCCGCCTTCCTCATCTTCAAAGAGCTTCTCCGCGGGCACTTCCGCCGATACTATATTCTTCATGCTCTCTATCAGCTCCGCCTTCTTCTCCTCGCTCAATTCCAGTATTCTATCGAATATTTCCCTCTCCTCTTCCGTGAATTCCTCTATCTTCTCCGTGGACTTTCCGTATGCTATCCTGTTACCTGCGATCGTGAGAAGGCTCCTTATCCTCTTGGAGTATATCAATTCCGAATATTTCTTTAGGGTTTCGATCTTTTTTCTTATCTCTTCTTTTTTCGGCGTGTCCTCTCCCGCATCCTCCAGCTCTCTTTCCAGTTTTTCAAGGGTCCACCTTACTCTTCTGTAGAATCTCCTGTCTACCTTGGGGAATCTCTTACTCGAGATCGCTATTATTTCTCCTATATCTATCTCTTTTTCCTGCATTTTAGCCCTCAAATATCGAACAATACCTTTATTTCCGCCTTTTCCGGGTCCGCCTCCACCATGTGGTAGGTGACCGCCTTTATCTCCATGCCCATACCATGCTTCTCGGGATTATAAAGCTCACCATAGGCGTGGCCGGTAAGGGTCAGTCTTTCTTTCACATCTATATGGACCTCAAACCTCTTCAGAAATAGCCTATCCGCATCGAAGGCGTAGAGAAGTTCCGAAAGCCAGTCGACCAGAAGGCCCTCCCAGTCATCGTTCTCCACCATTATCACCGCTTCCCCCACCTCTTCCGCTTTTTTCACATCCGCTATGATTGAAAACATGCCGAGCGCAGCTTCTTCGAAGGCCTCTTCCATATCCCGGCCCCATGCTCTTATGCCGATATCCGCAGTATGCTCGATAATTTCAAAGCCGCTCATCGCTCACCTTATAAGCCGAGGATTAAAAAAGTTTAGGATGGAGCCGGCCTTACATCCGTATCTATGGATGTCGGCACTATCGAGGATAGCTTTTTCAGGAGCCCCGCCTTCTTTGAGCCTATCAGCGCATTGTCCAGAACATCCTTCATGTTGTCCGCCGGTACTATCTCTATCTTTCCTTCGTATTTCTCGTCCAAAATCACATCTTTCAGGTTGTCCCGCGGGATTATCACCTTTTTAAGACCGGCTGCCACCGCCGCCTCTATCTTTGCCGACACTGCACCCACTGGCAGAACCTGCCCTCTTATACTCAAAGAACCCGTCATAGCAACACGCTGGTCGACAGGAACGCCCTCTAAAGCGGATATCACCGCGGTCGCTATCGATATGGATGCGCTGTCGCCCTCAACACCCTCGTATGTGCCTATGAACTGGATATGAACATCGTGATTGCTTATATCTTCTCCCGTGTACTTCTTTATCAGGGCGGAAACGTTTTCCACGGCCTCTTTTGCTATGTCTCCGAGCTTGCCAGTAGCTATTATCCTTCCCCCGGACTTTGTCTGGGCCGGAGTTACCTCGGCAACTATCGGGAGAACTATGCCAGAATAATCGGACACTCCGGATTCCCCGCCTATGGCAGCCAGACCGTTGACGACACCTATCGCCGCCCCCCCGCTGTTGAATGTGCTGTAATCCTTTCTCATCTCGAGGTACCTGTCAGCTATCTGCTGTTCCAGGGACTTCGCTATCTCTTTGGCCTGTCTGACATGCTCAGCCGTGGCCACAGGGCTTCTGAAACTTCTGGCGATGTCTCCAGCTATCCTCACAAGCCCGCCGAGCTCTCTGAGCCTGAGAGTGAGTTTGCCCCTTCTTCCGGCGCGTCTTTGGGCCTCTTTGAGAATCTCGGCAACGCCATCCTTGGAAAAATGCGGAATCTTACCATCCTTCTTAACCTCCTGAGCGACGAACCTTATGAGCTTTCTGCGGTTCTCTTCGGTATCTTCCATTACAACCTTCATGTAGACCTCATAACCGTAGCCCCTTATTCTGGAACGAAGAGCGGGATGCATTCCTTCGAGAGCATCGAGGTTCCCCGCAGCCACCATCACAAAATCCGTGGGAACGGGCTCTGTCTTCACCATGGCACCGGCAGACCTCTCGCTCTGTCCGTATATCGGGAATTTTCTTTCCTGCAGGGATGTAAGTAGGCTCTGCTGGGATTCCATCTTAAGCATGTTTATCTCATCTATGAAGAGAACGCCTCCGTTCGCCTTGTGTATTGCCCCGGCCTCCACCCTCTGATGCGGCGGAGTCTCAAGTCCTCCCGATTGGAACGGGTCGTGGCGGACATCTCCGAGGAGGGCACCCGCATGGCTTCCCGTAGCATCTATAAAAGGAGGTTTATCCCCATGTTCATGCGAGACCAGCAGTTTTGGCACATCCTCATCGTCTCTTCCCATCATCGGATATGAGCGGGTGGCCATGAACAGAAGTGCAGCTATGAGAAGACCTGTGAGAAGAAGCATCGGATCTTGATAGATGAAGAACATCACAATAGCAAAGCCGACTATGAGAAATAGCATCATGCTCATCGCCTGAGACCTCTGTGCCTTCTTCTCCGCGGCTTCCTTTTTCTGCTTTTCGACTATTATTTTGCCTCTGCCTGCAGGTACGGCCCTTATCAGCGGTGTATTCGGGTCATCAGGGTTAGGATAGACAAGTATGTCCTGAAGCTTCTGGACCGGAAGAAAATCCACCATGGACTGCGCAAGCATGGACTTTCCGGTGCCAGGCTCACCTATCAGCATCACATGTCTCTTCTGTCTTGCGGCCTTCTTTATTATTTCGACCGCTCTTTCCTGACCTATGACCTGATCCGCGAGTCTGGGCGGAACCTTTATATCGGCGGTGCTTTTGAAATTCTCGTTTTCTATCCATTCCTCCACAGGAGGAAGTTCTGCTTCGCTCATCTGCTTCACCATATATCTAATACTCCATACGATAAGGAAGTAAATAAAGCTTTACATCATATTCGCCCAGATGGAAGAATGCCGAGAAGAATGGCGTCAAAAACTTTATATATTGTTATATCGACACCTAATTATGCATCGGAATCTATGGCTGGTTCTCCTGAAATACGGGGTTTTATAGTCAGAGACATAACCTTCTAAACTAATGATGTCTCTGACTAGCAGTCT
>CAZQEG010000010.1:0-15962 GCA_964591575.1 uncultured Thermoplasmata archaeon | reverse complement strand
CCCGGTTCCATATAGACCCTTCTCGGCCTTGCGGCTATTCCCTCTCCCTTCTTTATCATCTCCATCGAGTTCATCTCCGCCGCTGCGCTCTCCACAATCTCCCCTTTCCGGGTAAAGACAGCCGTCACATCCCCTTTCCTGATACCCTCGTCAGCGGCGAGTATTCCCTTTACCGAGAGTTCCGCGCCGTGGCAGAGCGCATCCACAGCCGTGTCCTTTATGATTATCTTCGGAAGTGAGTCGAATATTCTTTCCATGGGCAGCAGTACCTTTTTCAGATATCTGTCGTCCCCTTCCTTCCAGAATTCATAGGCATCTTTCAGGTCCTGAAGCTTCACGCTGTCCTTTTCCGTGAAATGAGCGCTCTTCGTCCTTCTCAGTTCCACCATGTTCGCCCCCACACCCATTGCCTCACCGATATCGTGGCAGAGTGTTCTAATATATGTGCCGGACTGAACCGAGGCCCTGAAAAGCACATAGTTTCCCTTCATCTCCACAAGTTCCAGTGAATATATTTCCCTCTGCCTGAGCGCCCTTTTCACCGCAGAGCGTACCGGCGGCGTCTGATACACGGTCCCGGTGAACTCCCTGAACTTCCCTTCCACCTCGCTTTTAGGCACTTTGCTGTGCAATCTCATGACACCGACATATTCTTTCCCGAATTCCAGCAGTATCTCCATGGCCTTCGTGGCCTTTCCTATTCCCACCGGGAGAACTCCGGTAACATGGGGGTCCAGAGTGCCGTGATGGCCGCTTATACCCGCCTCAAGAATCTTCTTCACCCATGCGGATACCTGATGGCTCGTCGGCCCGGCAGGCTTGTCTATTATCACCACGGATGCCTTGAGAAGCTCCTCCACCGGCCTTTCGATCCTTTTTTCCTCCACTCCTTCATATCTTGTGAGCATGTGCTATCCCCGCAGTGTGAAGAATCTTTTCCGCCAGAGCTTCCGGAAGGATCTTCGAGGAATCCAGCACGATATCGTATATGCTGGTATCTGTCATATCGAACCCATAGTATCGCATGTATCTGTCATATTCCGACCTTTCCCGCTCCAGAACCTCTCTTTCCACTGTTTTTCTGTCCTTTCCCTCTCTGCCTGCTATTCGTTCCACCCTTATCGAGAAAGAGGCGGTCACATAGGCCCTGAAAGCCGGGATATCATGCTTTTTAGTGAGATATCCGGTCAGACGTCCGTCAAGAACGAGCCCGTCCCTTTCCGATGCAATCGTCAGCATGCGCTCGTCAAGCTGTCGGTCTATGCTCTCATCACTCTCCGCCAGAGCTCCGAAATCTTCGAGGGAAAGATTGCGCTCCTCCGCCATTTTCCTGAATATCTCTCCGGCGCATACGAGTTCCATCCCTGTTTTTTCTGAGATCAGCCCCGCAAGAGTGGTTTTTCCGCTTCCGGGCGGCCCACTTATCGTGATTCTCAAATCAGGCCTCCGGCTCCGTAAGTTCCTTTTTCAGTACATAAATCTTTCCGAGATTCCTTATGACATATCCGAAAGGTATGGATATGAGCGAATAGAGAAGCACCCAGACGGGAAAGACATAGCTTTTTAGGAGCGGCACCTCGGGAGACCATGGAACCGTTATGAACCTGAACTGAAGGGCTATGACCATCGTGTAAAGCCATGCGAAGACGGCTATGAATATAACGAAGGTATATGCCATTATCTTCCACTGAGAGCCCATTGTGCTGGACTGCATCTTCATTATCTCCGGCTGCATCTTCATGAGCTTCTCCAGCTTCGTCTTCTTGTTGTTCATCCTTGCATCTCTCAACTCCTTGTTGAATGCGTTCATTATCTTCTGCACCTTTGCAGTCTCTATGAGGTCAGTGTGCCAGAGCGTGACTATGCTGGAGAACGCACCCATCGTTATGCTTGCCAGAAGTATCGTCAGCAGGATGTATCTGCCGCCGAAACCGAACAGAGGATAGAAGACCAGACCGATGAGCGCTCCGAGGGCAAATCTCAGCTCGTTATCGAACATCGACCACAGAGCAAGGAGAAAGAGGAATATTGCGATGAATCTGGAGGTGTCGAAGAGCTTCTGGGGCTGCTGCCGTCCGAGGTCGTCACTCTCTTTTTCCTCCAGATTATCCCTCCTTTCCGAAGAACTGCCTGAGCATCGGGTGCATTTCCACCATCTGTTCCTTGCCCATGGCCTCATACATCTGGATCATGATACCCACAGCCAGCAAAACGCCGGTCCCGCTGGTATTTCCGACGGTTCCCATGAGGTCGGCTCCCGCTGCAAGTGCCCCCACGAAAGCACCGCTGAAATCAGTTACCGCAGGGATGTATCTCTGCAGGACCTTTTCCAGAACCCTCGGGTCTCTCCTGAATCCGGGTATCTGCATGCCGCTCCTCTGGATGTTCTCGGCAACCGATTTTGCTCCCATATTGGTGGTTTCAATCCAGAATCTCGCGAATATCACCGAACCTATTATCATCACCGACACGAACACTATTACCCGGATAAGCACCTGCAGCCATGTATGCCCTGTGTACGATAGGTATATGTTGGGATACACCAGAGGAAGAAGCCAGTCGCCCACGCCTCTTATTGTGGTCACATACCATGCGAAGCCTCCGGACGGCTTTGTCTGTCCGACCTTATAGAAACCGAGCATCCAGTTATGGCCGACAACGGGCCAGTTCTTGAATGCGGGGTTGCTCCAGAAGAGAAGTGCGAACATCGCTATATTGGCGAGGAGCGCCGACATCAGGATAACAGGTATGTTCGATGCGTATACCAGGTTTATAGGATATCTCCCTCTTGCGCCTCTCGCTCTTTCGTGGGCAAGCGGAAGCTCAACTCTGGTCGACTGGAAAAATGCGACTATGAAGAATATCGCAGTTGTACCCAGGAGCCCTATTATGGGATTGGGATTCCCTAGGAACATTTTTTCAAAGCCGCCGTTTGCCATCTGCGATGTGGAAAGGTGGGTCATATAGTATATCGTCTTGGGAAGGGCTCCGGCAGGTATGACGCTGTTCTTTATCACCTCCCAGTTGAATGTACCCACGATTGTTGCCTCCGCGACCCCCGCAGCTATGAAGAGTGATACTCCGGAACCAAGCCCCCATTTGGATACCACTTCATCCATCAGGAACACGAGATAGCTTCCTGCGAACAGTTGAAGGACTATCAGAAGCCTCGCTATCAGAAGCCCGTTTCCCGGGCTCATAGCATCCAGAGAAGATATGAATCTGCTGTCTGGTGTCAGATAACCGTATACCTGAGGTACGGCCTCCACGAATATCGTTATTATGACGAGAAGCTTCTGGGTGCTCTGATATACGGACTTATCTTCGTCTTTCGTGAGGTCAAGCTTTATTATCTTCGCACCTGCGAACAGCTGCATTATTATCGAAGCGGTAACTATCGGACCTATACCCAGATGCATTAGAGAACCGGATGCTCCGGCCATTATTGCCCTGAACTCGGAGAACAGGTCAAGTGTTTTTGTCTGGTCAAGACCGAATATGGCCACATTTGTAAGGGCGAAATAGAGAACCAGGACCGTGAGATCCCATATCATCTTCATCTTGAAGGAAACATGGCCGTCCGGCTTTTTGATGACCGGAATATATTGAAGAGCAGGTTTAAGACCGTAGAGTCTGCTTTCATCCTCGTTCTTTGGTACATAGGAAACCACAAGGTATGTGAGATACGCCAAGGGTACAATGGTAAGTGCGATCAGAATTATCGAAATATAACTCGGGTTATATACCTTGTACCAGACAAAGAAGAATACAGCCCAGAACACCAGCGATATCGCGCCGTATGTCTGGTTCCTTTCCTGCTCCTCGTCTTCAGCCATTTACCTCAACCTCTCCTCCTGCTTCTTTTATCTTTTCCATCGCTCTTTCGGTCGCTTCTCCGACCCGTATCTTCACCGGTTTTGTGATTTTTCCCGCGCCGAGCAGCTTTTGAACACCGAGCTTTTCGAGGTCCAGAACATAGGTATTCCCTTCCATGACAGCAATTCTGTCTTTGACCATCCTTTCAAGCCTGTCCTGAATTTCGCCCACATTTATCGTTTTGACCTTTTTAACGAGCTCAGGAGCTCTTTTGAATCCGTGCCTTCCGAAATGAAGCGGGTCCTCCTTCATTATTGCGATCTTTCTGTGCTTCCATACGCCGGCATTTCCCGTGCCGCCTCTCTTTCCGTGGCCTCTCGTTGCCTTTTTCCCGTGTCCGTGGGTCCTCGTTCCTCTGAACTTTTCATTCCTTTTCGACATCATTATTCCCCCGTTCTTCCATCATCTTTTCAAGCAGAGAGTTGATATCCTTTCCTCTGTAACCGAGGGAGCCTCCGACTGTATATGCCCTCTTCACGGTCCTGTAGCCGCCTGTGGGCGGATGGAGCCTGAACACAGGTTTGAGTCCCTTTATATCGGACATTCTGATATCTCCCTTGCAAATCGCCTTGGAAAGCTCTTCTATACTGTCATAATCGGTGTTCTGTCTCACGAATCCCTCGCTTATCGGCTGGTCCCCCTCTGTTTTCCCCCTAAGAAAGAGAAGCCTTGCCGTGATATCTTCCGATATTTCACCCCATGTAACATAGTCCTTCACTTTCTGAATCATCCCCTTGTATGCGGGCTCTTCCGGAAGTATCACGCAGTGATTGGCCCTGTTAAGGCGAAGCATGTTCAGCGTATCCTTTATGTCGCCTTTCACATTTATAGAGCCTCTTATCCTTATTACCGCATATCCCATCAGTCAGCACCCCCTTTTGGCGCGGCATGTTCGTGCCTTTCCTGCATTCTGACTGAGTTCAGGTTCTTCAGCGCATTGTAGACTGCCTGTGCATAGTTCACCGTAGTTTTCGTATGGCCCTTTGCAAATCCCCAGATATCCTTTATACCCGCAAGTCCGAGTATTATCTTTGCGGTGTTTCCGGTTGCCAATCCCACACCTCGGGGTGCAGGCTTGAGAACAACGACGGTCGAACCGCTCCTTCCGGTCGTCTGTATCATAAGAGAGTGGGGCATTCCGCATCCGCACTCCCATGAACCGCATCCTCTTTTGACCTCGATGATGTTTATCTTGGCATTGTCTATGGCTTTTCTTATGGTCGGCCCGACCTCCTTTCCTTTGGCGGTACCAAGCCCCACAAAGCCGTCCTTGTTGCCAACAGCGGCCATAACAGAAAATCTCGGCCTTCTTCCAGAATCAGTCATTCTCTGGACCATTCTGACATCGATGACCTCATCTTCGAGGTCCTGAAGCAGTATATCCACAATTTCAGGCTCTTTCAGGGGATATTTGGAGTTTAGTGCCTCGCTCATTGTCGTTATCTTCCTTTCTCTGACAAGCCTTCCCAGCCTTGTCTTGGGTTCCCATTCTTCCGTCATTTTATGCCTCCTCAATCCTTGACTTCACCGCCTCGAAAATTTTCACGGTCCTTTCTCCGATGTGCTCTCCTTTTATCCTCTTTTCGTCGGGAAGCTCCTCGCTTCCGTGGGGTATGTCCATCCCGGCGTCCACAAGCCCCGCAAGTACGGCGAATGCTCTGCACCCTTTGGAGGGTATGTGCAGCCCCATGTCGAAGACAGCCCTATTTATTCCCTTTTTAAGGGCCTTCTTTCCGGTAAGAAATCCGGTGAGATATGCCGAAGGCGTATTGGAGAGACTTCCTGCCCATCCGTACTTTTTCAGCTCCTTCGATGTGGAATGTGCCAGTATCTCGTCTCCTTCGTATTTGAACGATGCTATCTGAACGGTTATCTGCCGGTTGGATCTCCTGTATATCGCCCTTGGAAGCCCTGATTTCAGAAGTCTCAGCCTGTATCTGTAATCGGTTTTTCCCTCTTTTCTCCTTCTGAACGGCACCCTGTATCTCGGTCCTCCTGCCATTTCTACTCCTCCTGTATGTGGCCGTCAGCCCTAAGATGCAGCTTCAGGTGGCTCTTACTCTTGTACATCCCGCCTTTTGCTCTCCGGTAGTAGATTCTGTATTCGTGTGAGTTTATCTTTCCGCCATCTCTCAGGGACTTCAATTCGGCGCGTATCGGCCTTATCGTGCGCATCCATCTCTCCTTCTTGGATGTTCCAGCCATCTTTTTGCCTTTTCTGCTTCCGGGCCCATTTCTCCTGCCCTTCTTTTTCTGTGCGGCGGCATATCTGGCTCTGCCCCGGGAGACTCCCTTTTTCTGCTTTTTCTGTACGAGGTTTCTATCTATGAGTTCCCTTATATCCTCTCTTGTTATTGCATCGGCAACTTCGTCGAGATGCTCCGGGCTTATCCACACCCGGTTCACTCCGCACTTCAACATCCTTGCCGCAACTCTTCTCTGATAGCTTATGTCCATTGTCATGCCCCCCTGTTGAATATCCTTATACCGAGCTCATCGGCCTTTTTGATTATCTGTTCTCTCTTCCTTGTTCCGACCCCGTGCGCTATCCTCACGGCCTCCGTCTTGGGGTCAACGGAATCGAGTTCGGCGGGGTTGCTTATGAGTATCTCCCTGAAACCGGAAGGATGCAGACCTCTGGCCTTTTTGGGACCTCTGTACCCGATGGATACGACATTCGGCCTGTATCCGCGCCCGATTCTCATTTTTGAGTGCAGCCCGCGGGGCTTTCTCCATTTATCGCCCAATCTTTTAACCCTGAACCATTCCTGCCTGTGAAACTCCGGTCTCTTCCCGTTCTTCTCAGAGCGCAATCTCATCGCTTCGATGACATCCGTATCGAGTTCGGGTTTCTGTTTCATCAAGCTTTTATCCTGTTTCTTTTTTCCGGCCAAAGCATCACCCTTTCTTTATTATATATATTCCATCCTGAAACACCCTCAGGTCAAATCCTCTTATCTTCGTCGCTTTTTCGATGTTCGCCGCTGTCTGGCCCGCCTTTTCCTTATCCGTGCTCTTCACTTTCACGATATCCTTCTCTACGCTGACCTTCACTCCATCGAGTATCTTCGCATATCTGGGCCTCTTTTCTCCCACGAAGTTCTCTATAAGGAATCTGTCGCCTTTTACCGATATCTTCACGGGAAAGTGGGAATACACAAGTTTAAGGTGGTATTCGAAGCCTTCCGTAACTCCTTTTATCATATTGGCGATATGCGCGGCCCATGTCCCGATAAGAGCTTTTTCCTTCTTCTTCGGCAATTCGCAGTAGACGACTGCCGCATCTGTCTTCAGCTCTATTTTCAGTCTGGGATGCACGAAGTTCCTCTTCAACTCCCCCTTTGGGCCTGAGACCGTCATCTCGCTACCGGACATTTCGACCTTTACTTCAGGTGGTATGGGAACCTCTTTTTTTATCAATCCTGCAACTGCCATATGAACACCTCAGAACACATAGGCGAGAAGCTTTCCGCCTATGCCCATTTCCTTCGCCTCCTTATTGGAGACCACTCCTTTTGTCGTCGAGATAACCAGTATCCCGAAGTTCTTCGCAGGAAGGTATCTTCTCTCGAACTTCTCTATCTCTTCGTTCCTTACCGCGAACCTCGGCTTTATAACGCCGCATTTGTTCAGATTTCCATTGAGCTTCACGAGGTATTCTCCTCCTCTTCCGTTCTCCACGAACTCGAATTCCCGTATGTACCCGTATTTTTCCATCACATTCAGAACTCTTCCGGTGAGCTTGGAGGCGGGAGTTATTCTGCATTTCATCTTTCCGCTGTGTTCGGCGTTTTTCATGGATATGAGAGCATCATTAAGGGGATCATGCTGCATATTTCTTCCTCCTACGAATACTTCTTGAATCCAAGCTGGGGAGCGATCTCCCTGAAGCACTGCCTGCAGAGATGCATTCCGTACCGTCTTATGATTCCTCTCTTTCTTCCGCATCTTTCGCATCCGACCTTTCTACCGAATTTCTTTTTAGGCTCCATCAGCTCACCTCCTTGATTATTACCGCATTGAATGTCTTTTCAGCGAATTTCATTCCCTCTTCCTTGCTTATTTTCTGATGTCCGGGGAGTTTCTTTCTCTCTTTCTTTCTCTTGGTTATCCTGAAACCGCCTCTTTCCAGAACTACGGAGACATCCATACCGAAGACACCGATCTCAGGGTCGTATTTCACGCCTTCGAAGCTGGTGTGGTCTTTAACGCCGAAGGAGAAGTTTCCCTCGGGATCAAAGGAGTACTCTGCAATCCGGTATTCTTTTGTCCACAGTGCCCTTTTTACGAAATCAACGGCATTATCACCCCTGAGCGTAACCTTGCATCCCAGAGGCATGTGCTTCCTTATATTCAAATCCCTGTTGGTCATTCTGGCTGTGGTTCTCACCGGTTTGTGTGATGTCAGGAGTTCCAGGACCTTTTCGGCTTTAACAAGCCTTTCTCCTGCTTCTCCGACCCCTATGTTCACCACCACTTTCGAGACCTTTATATTTCGCATCGGATTATCATCACTCATTTACGCTCACCTCCGGTAATTTTATCTCCGGACTGTCCGTCCCAACCACGAAGACATTCTCTTTCACTGTTTCAAAGCCTTCCGCGAACCACACCATATTCTTCTGAGGCCCTTTCACGGTCTCGTATCGGTCTATGACTCCGAGAGAGCCCCTGTGATTTCCACCTATGATCAGGGCTCTGTGTCCTTTGTCCATCTTTATGTGCCTCAGTACCTTCTGCTCAGGAACGGATATCTTCAGGACATCCCCTGTCTTGAACGAGTCCTTGCTCCTCTCCACGAGCATGTTCCTTCCGTCGTGAAGATTGAGCTGAACCTTCCCTCCTCTCACATAGGTTTTGTCATCTATTCTGACGAGTTTCCACTTCCCTCTCTCCGCATCTATCGCTGTCAGAGTGAGCTTTCCTCTCGCATCGAAGAGCATCCTGTAATTTTCCTCCGTTTCCGGTATGCTCACCACATCCATAAGTCCTATCGGGGCTTTGTGGTCTGTTTCCGGCTTTCCATCCACGAAGACCTTTCTCGAACCTATTATCCTTCTTGCCTCTTTCATGGTATTGGCATAGCCGAGCATATCTCTCAGCACCATTCCCAGAGGTATGGACTTCTTTATGGGATGCTTTCCCGGAGATGCCTTGACAACCCATTTTATACGCTTCTTAGGCACAGGCCACGATTTCGGTATTCTCAATCTTTTCATATGCTTGCTCAAGAGGATCCCTCCTTGATGTTCGAGGCAAGAGATTCGAGCTTTTTCTTTCTCCACGGGTCCGATGTGTCCAGTTTTGTTATCATAACATCCGACGGATGCACGGGTCTGCTGACCTGTTTCTCATCCGATTTTGCTATCGTAACTCCTTCGATATGGAGCAGGCCGTGCTTTCTGTCCACCGCGGACACCTTGTTTATATGTCCTCTGAAAGCCCCCCTCACTATCTCCACGGTATCGCCCTTTCTTACGGTAAGAGAGCGTATTCCGTATTTTTCCCGCAGTTCTCTGCTGAGATGCACGGACATTATTTCCTTTCTCCTGTGAATGGGCAGGTTTTTCAGCATTTTTCTCTGTTTTCTGGGACTTTTTGTAATCATAATCTCACCTCATACTATTATCGATGCGGTGGCTGCTATTCTCGGCCAGCGCTCTGCGGCTTCCCTCGCCACGGGTCCCTTTATTTCCGAACCTTTCGTCTCTCCTTTCGGTGTGGTTATCACGGCAGCATTGTCCTCGAACTGCACCATGGTACCATCTGGCCTCCTGAACGGCCGCTTCTGCCTTACTATAACCGCATTCAACACCTGTCTTCTCATCTCGGGTGTGCCTTTTTTGACAGATACCACCAGAAGGTCGCCGACCCCTGCGCTCGGAATTCTGTTCTTCACGCCGTGATAGTTAAGGACGGAAATTATCTGGAGCTTTTTGGCCCCCGTGTTGTCAACGCAGTCAAGAACCGCGCCGGCTGGCAGCCCTCTCGTCTGTTTCCCGGCAAGACCTTTCACTGGCTCACCCCCACCACAACGAAGGAGACCGTCTTGCTTATGGGCCTGCATTCCATTATTTTCACCATATCTCCGGGTTCAATGTGTATGCACGGAGGGGAATGTGCCGAGAATCTTTTGAACCTCTTCTCATATCTTTCATATTTTTTAACATAATAAAGTCTCTCGACCTCAACGACAACGGTTCCCTGCATCTTGTCTGACTTAACCTTACCTTCGAATATCTGCCCCCTCACAGGGAGAGTTCCGTGAAAAGGACAGTCAGGGTCGCTGCATGTCTCTTTCGGCGGCTCTATGTCTATACCGATGTCTCTGTATCTCGGGGACTCTTTTTTCGTTTTCTTCACGCGCTTTACGATTTTCTTTACAGTCTTCATATCTTCTGCCATTGGCTCACCTGACCTTTTTTATTCTGTCTTCGGGCCTGTATTTTATCTTCTTTCCGTCCAGCAAGATTCCATAATCATCGAACCTGAGCTTCACGGTCTTCTTAGCCGCTTTGATCTCTTTATTTCCCGTATCAATGACGAACATGTTCTTCGTCTCGTCAACTATTCTTCCTTCCACACCCACGAGAGAGGGGTCCGAAGAGCTCTCTATCCTTACACTCAATCCGATGAGCTCATGCTTCGCAAGATTCCTCGCACTCCTCAACCCATCACCTCCACGGTGAAACCCATCTCCGTAAGAATCTCCTCCACCTTCTTTTTGTGGTCTCCCTGAAGTTCTATCTTTCCGTCCTTTACCGTTCCCCCGGCAGCGCATTTTGTTTTCAGGGTTTTCGCCAGGTCGTTCAGGTCTATATCCTGGCTCTCTATTCCTTCCACTATCGTTACGGTCTTTCCATATCTTCTCTTTGCGAGCTTCACCTTTACGGATTCCTGTTCCTTGGCGATATCCTCGCATATGCACAGTTCCTTCGGAAGACCACATCTCGGACATATCCCACCCATCCTTACCGTTCCTCCTTCTCTTCGTTTATTATCGTCAGTATCCTTGCTATGTCGGCTCTGAGGGATCTTATCTTTCCCGGGCTTTTCGGTGCACCGCCCATGGCGGCTATCCCTCTCTCATGCATGAGTTCGTTCCTGAGTTCTTTCAGTTTTCCGAGCTTCTTATCGTGGTCCATCTTCCTTATCTCTTTAGGCTTTAGCCCCATCCTTATTCACCTCTTTGTTCTCGTCTTTTTCAGCAGTCTTCGGCGTTTCTGTTTCCTTTGAATCTTTTTGAGCCGGAGCTTTCGCTTTCTCTTCTTTCGCCTTATTCCTGCTCTTTTCGCTCTTCGCTCTGTTGTCCCTCCGCCCTCTCGGATTCCTTGTCCTTCTGTTCTTCCTCTTATCGGTCCTTCTATCCCTTCTCTGCTGCTGTTTCTCCGCCCGTTCCTTCTCTTCTTCCCTGTCCTTTTTCTCCTGTTCCTTCTTCTCTTCCTGTGTCCTGACCCATATCTCGTCAGGTAACTTTGCACGAGGATGCATTATCTGAACCGTTATGCCTATGACTCCGGGTTTGAGCTTGGCAACGGCAAAGCCTTCCATCATCCATCTGTTCCTCGGCTCACCGCAGAACTTTATATGTCCTTCTTTGTATTTCTCTGTTCTATGCCTCTCGCCTCTGAGCTTTCCGGAAATTATCACCTGACAGCCCTTAGCTCCGGCACCCATTATCCTTCTGACCGTGGAATGTCCCGCTCTTCGGAAATGCCAGCCCCGCTCCAGAGAGGATGCCAGCTTTTCGGCCATTATCTGGGCATTGAGATTCGGGTCATTCACCTCCTGAACCTCTATCTGAGGGTTGTCGAAACTGAACCTGTTCCTGACGGCCTCAGTGAGGTCCTTTATGGCACCTCCCTTCCTTCCGATGACAAAACCCGGCCTCTCGGTTATCAGAGTTATTCTCGTTCCCATAGGGGTCCTCTGAATGTCTATACCTCCGAAACCCGCTCTTTTTGTCTCGGCCATCACATACTCCTTCAGAAGCAGTCTCCGAATATTTTCCTGAACGAACTTTCTTTCGTTTGCCAAGTTTAATCCTCCATTGTTTCAAGAATGACTTCTATGTGGGTCGTCTTCTCGTCCCATGCGGTGAACCTTCCGTGCGCTCTGGGCATATGCCCTTCATAGACCCTTCCCGGGTGGGCGGCTATGCTCTTTATATAGAGTTCATCGGTGTCCAGACCGGCGAAATCTGCATTCTCCTCCGCCGCCTCTATCAGCTTGAGAATGTATTTTGCCACCTTCACAGGGTATTTTCCGGGTCCTATGCCCTTTTTGTGGCCGGCCCCGCTGGTATATCTTCTGATGGGAACGGCCCTTTTCAGAGCTATCACATCTTCAAGGTAGTCCTTTGCCTTCTGGACCTCCATACCCCGTATTTCTCTGCAGAGTTCCATGGATTTTTTTCTCGATATGGGGAGGTCCCTTCCAAGGGCTCTCGCGGTCTTCTCCGGGTCGAATTCCATCGAATAGCCCTTTGCATGCACTGGACCGCTGCTTTCCTTCTCCTTTTCGGGCTTTTTCTCCTTTTTTTTGTCTTTATCAGCCATTTTGACCACCTTACTTCAGAGGCATGTACTTTGAAGACTTCGTAGCTCCGACGCCCGGGCCGGAATGTTTCACAGGCCTCCTTGTGAGCGCGAACTCGCCTACATAATGCCCAATCATCTCAGGCATCACGGTCACCTCTTTGAACTCCTTTCCTGAATATATAGCGATCTTCTTTCCGACAAAAGAAGGGAGTATTATCATCCCTCTTCTGTGCGTCCTCACGGCCTTCTCTCCGCTGTTCTTCTCAATTCGCTCAATAAAGGCCCTCTCTTCTGCCGTGAACCCTCTTCTTATCTTTCTTCTTACTCTGGAGGGAAACAGGGGTGTAAGTTGCTCCATTGACATCTTCTGCAGTTGTTCAAGTGTGTAGCCCCTGTATGTGAATTCTTTCTTTCTTCTTTCCTGAATCTGACTTTTCAGCTTACGAACGTGCCTTCTGGCCGCTTTTGCCCTGCCAGCGGTCTTTATCTTTGCCATATCACTTCCTCCTGTTCTTCTTCTTGGGTGACAGTCTTCCTACCTTCCTTCCCGGAGGGGTGCCTCTTGCCATGGTACTGGGGCCTCCGACATGCCTGTGGGAGCCGCCGCCGTGCGGGTGGTCCACCGGGTTCATATTTACCCCACTGACCTTATATGCTCTCTTCGCCCTGCTTCTGTAGGTATGTATCTTTTTGCCCGCCTTGGCAAAGGGCATGTCCGTTCTTCCTCCGCCGGATATTATTCCGAGTACGGCCCTGCATCGGTTATCAATGCTTTTGAAGTCCTTTGACGGCAGCTGTATCACCGTTCTATCCCCGTGGCTCACGATAAGTGCGGATGTCCCCGCAGTTCTTACAAGCTTGCCCCCGTCTCCGGGTTTCAGTTCGATGCTGTACACCGAGGTACCTTCCGGTATCTCCCCGACAGGCATGATGTTTCCCAGAGAAAGAGGGACCATAGAGCCGAACTCAATCTCCTGCCCGACATACATACCGTACGGTGCGAGCATATGAAAACTTCCCTTGCCTGTGGAGACCACAGCTACAGGTGCGGAATGGCCCGGGTCATGGATCAGGTCCACAACAACACCCTTTCCTTCCTTGTCAGGGAGTATGAGCTTTCCTTTATGCCTGTGGCTGGGTGAGCGGTATGTTGAGCTTCCGTGTCCGCGGCTCTGTGATATTATTCTTTTACCCATCATCTCACCTCAGAATATTCCTATCCTCATGCCCACTTCCTCGGCGGAATACTCCGGAGTGAGCTTTATGGTGGCTTTCTTTCCGTTCTTTGTTATCATTGTATTGACAGATTCGACCTTCACCTCGAATATCTCCTCCATCGCCCGCTTTATCTCCTGTTTGGTGGCATCTCTTTTCACTATGAACTGGAGTTTGTTCTCCCGGTCCATCAGGGTGAGGGATTTTTCCGCCACATACGGATGAAGTATTATCTCATAGCTGTGTCTTTTCACGATGTTCATGAGCTCCAGCCTCCTATCTCTTCAAGAGCTCTCTCACTCATAAGAATGAGCCTTCCCGGGTCTCCGCCGGGTGCCAGTATCTCTGCGTTCAGTGCGGAAGGTACTGCCACTTCGACTCCTTCGAGGTTGCCAAAGGCTTTTTCCGCATTCTTTCTGTCCGAAACGACCACGAGTACGCTTTTAGCCCTTTTGAACCGTCTGCCTCTCATCTTTCCTCTTCCGGCCCTGATGTGCCTTCTGTCCAGCGCTCGTTCCACATCTTCGTATATGCCGAGCTTTTGCATGAGCTCGATGGCCTCTTTTGTCGTCTTTATATCCTCCATCTTCTTCTCCACCACAACAGGAACCGTGGTCTTATCTGAGAAAGCATGCCCTCTTTTCCGAACAATCTCTGGGTTGGCCGCTGCGGAGAGCGCGGAGAGCTTCGCAAGCCTCATCTCTTTTCGGTTCATTTTTTCCTTCCAAACTCTTATCACTCTCGGAGGGTGCGCCCTTCTTCCGCCCATGTTGTTGGGGGATTCGGCGGCCCTGCTGCTGTCTTTAAGCCTCTGAACTCTGGAGACACCTCTTCCTTTTCCCCATGTGGATACGGCGTGCCTCATTCCGGCACCGGGCTTCGAACCGTACGGCTGTCTTCTGTTCGACCTGATGACATTGACCGCCTTTCTTATGATGTCGGCCCTGAACTCCACGGAAAATACATCCGGAAGTTCTACGGACTTCTTTTTCTTTCCTTTTACGGAGTAAAGATTAACCTTTGGCATTCATCACACCCCCTGCTTCGATTCCCTGGATACATATCTTATCTCAGGTACCACTGTCTCTCCGCCGAACCTCGTGGCGTCTCTCATCTTCACCAGCCTTTTCGATGGCCCCGGGATGGAACCATGTATGAGGACATACTTGTTCTTCACAACGCCGTAATGAAGGAACCCACCCTTCGGGTTTATCTCGTCGGGGTTCTCGCCAATCTTCAATATTCTTTTATTGTATTCCGTTCTGTGATGATATCCAGTCTGGCCTGCCTGCGGGACCGTCGGTTTGATATAACCGGGCCTCTTCGGGCCTGTGTTAGCGACCTTTCTCCTCTTCTTGCTGTTCTTGTGCGAAAGAACCTTCACACCCCATCTTTTCACAGCCCCCTGCCATCCTTTTCCGTTTGTGACGCCCATGATGTCCACCATTTTCCCATCGGTGACGAAATCGCTGACATCTATCTGTTTTCCAAGCTTTTTGTGAGCATATTCTATCCTATCATGTATAGTACCGCCAGTAACCCTTAGTTCCATAATTTCTGGTGCTTTTTTCGGGACTCCGCTTACAAGTTTCGGCTGAGTATATACGAGAAGTCGAACATCCTCCACATCGTCTTCCTTTATTGATTTAAGCACTTCCGAGGGCCTTTTGACATTCACAGGCAGAGGTGTTCTTCTGGAAAGCTCTTTGTCCAGTTTCTTTGTCCAGGCCTCTCCGAGCGATTTAAGCCCGTAAGGCTCTCTTCCATATAATCTCATAGCAGCTACCTTCAGAGGGGGGACTTCGACTACCGTGGCAGGCGTCATTACCTCCTGTCCCGCCGTATTGCTCTTCTTTCTGTAATCCACCATGAACACATGCGTCATTCCGACCTTGTATCCTGCAAAGCCCTGAATTCTAGGGCCTTCGCTAACATCGGGCCATGTGTTTATGTGTGGTACGGGCGATTTCGCTCTCTTTCTCGGCGAAAAGCCGTGAGAGCCCCTTTTAGGTCCATGTGGTTTTGCCATTTTAAACCTCCATTGCGTTTTTGTGTTTTCACCGTGCCACCCGTAACGCCTATTCAGCACCAAAAACATCTGTTAACGGCACTGCACGGGGTTGCTCATTGCATTGCCCCTTTGCGTTTGGTTGGCTGTTTTACAGGAGTGGGCTGCGATTAAGCCCTCCACTATATAAAGATTGTGTGCTATCCGGTCTCAGGTTGACTATGAAGTCCCAAACTCCTTCCCAGTGATTTTTCCTATTTGTTTCACCGTAATTCCAAGCCGCATTCTTCCGGCAGCTTTCGCCGGAAAGCCTTATTTTTGTG
>CAZQEG010000009.1:0-16629 GCA_964591575.1 uncultured Thermoplasmata archaeon | reverse complement strand
CCCTTCTATTACGCTTCTTATCCTCTCAATGCCCAATTCCCCGATATCCGCATCCATCAGCTCCGTAGACACAGGCTTCTTCATCTCCGCACTTATGGCGGATACCTCCGCCTTTATCTTATCGACTATCGGCGCCTCGTGCCCCATCTTCAGCTCCGGAAAATCCAAGGCAAGTATCACGGAGTCTATGTCCGGCCGTTCGCTCAATTTCCTCACCGCCATCGGAATGTCTATCAGGCGGTTGACAGGCGCTATTTCCCCTATTCCTATGTTCATGGACATTGCCTGCTCCTTTATGCGCTCTATGACCCGCATCATCCCGGCATCGAGGTTTGAAACTACCGCAATTTTCATGGTATCGTTGGAGGAAGTGCACAGGAGGATATAAGGGTTGAGGTTGAGAACATGACCGCTCTACACAATTGCTCTCCCGCCTAAAATCTAAGATTCCTCTCCGCCATCCTTATATATGGATTTTCAATGAAGCGGCATGGACCTTCGCTCTCTGATGGTGAATGTTCTCGAATCCGAGGGCTTCTCCGTGATATCCGATGCCGTTCCCATGAAAGCCGTCAAAATGGGGGAGGAGTACACAGTCATAGCCGTTAGGAGCACCGAGGAAATAAAGACCGCTCAACATCTCGAGGTAGAAGGAAGGCTTCTGGTCATCGCTCTTGCCCCGGATATCGAGGAATTCGGCGACATATTCTGGGATGTCGGAACTTTCGAGAGGCTGGCCGGGCGGGCGGTGCTGGGCTCTCTGCTGGGAGAAGAAAGGCCCGCAGACATAATGAGTTCGTTCGAGGATGCTTTCGATGAATACAGGGAACCCGTGGCTACGGAGAACCCCGAAGGAACTGTGAAAAAAGATTTGGAAAGTGCGTTTTCAAGCCTTCTGGAACTCAATCCGTTTCACGCATATTCCTTCAGCATAGAGAGCGGGGATATCAGAGATGCCGGGATAATTCTCATCGACGCCGTAGAAGGCGGTGCATACCCTGCGGAAAGGCCCTTTTCCGCATCTCCCGATATGGGTGCGGCGGCTCCGAGAAAAGAACCTCTGATAGATGCGGAGGAAGCAAAAGAAAAGATGGTATCGTACCTCCTGAGAAAGCACACGAAAGAGGTCGAGGAGGTCAGAGAAGGAGGTGCGGTCACCGTGCTTGAGAAAAAACTCATCGGCATCGACAGAGCGGATATAAATTCTGCGTATCTCGGGATGCTCTACCTTCCAGTGAGGTCCGTTGATACGGACGAAGGAAGCGAGGCCGTTGATACGAGCGGAATCACATCCTTCAGAAAAAGTTATTAGGCAGTAGGCGGTTGCAGAGGCGTGAACATATTTTATTTCACCGTAGCGGCCTTTGCGGCCATATTCTCCATAGTCAACCCACTCGGTGCCGTTCCGATACTTGTCAGCCTTACCGAGGGATATTCTCCTGCAGAGAAGAAAGGCGTGATAATAAAGGCCGTACTGTCCGCATTCTCTGTTCTGCTGACCTTCGCTCTCTTCGGGAACTATATATTCGCTTTCTTCGGGATAACCATACCTTCGTTCAGGATAGCAGGGGGACTTCTGCTGATAAGCGTGGGATTCAGCATGATGAGAGGGCAGCCCCCGAGGACAAAAAGCACACCTGAGGAAAGAGCGGAGGCCGCGGAACGGGAAGAGGTTGGAATAGTTCCGCTCGGTGTCCCGATGCTAGCGGGGCCGGGCTCGATAACCACCGTTATGATAGTGATATCGGACAGCCAGGGAGCACTCGGTATTACAGCAGTAGTGGCTTCCATCGCAGTTACCCTCCTGATCGCTTATATACTCTTCCTTTACGGGAACAGAATATTCGAAAGGATAGGACGAGTGGGCTCCCGCGCTTTCTCAAGAATAATGGGCCTTATAATAACCTCAATCGCCGTTCAGTTCATAATAGAGGGAATAAAGACCATACTCATTCAATGGGGATTACTGGCGTAGGGAAATGTTGATATTCGATGCCCTGATGCGGATGTATGGTCACACGCTTCGTATTCCTCGGAACAGGCGGGGGAAGGTTCACAACGATATTTCAGGCAAGAGCCACCGGAGGCATATATCTGGAAGACAAGGTGAATGTTCATGTTGACCCCGGGCCCGGGGCTCTCGTTGCTCTGCGCTCCATGAGAATAGACCCCACAAAAACAGATGCCCTGTTTGTCTCACACGCTCATCCGGACCACTATACCGATGCGGAGATAATCATAGAAGGCATGACGGCCGGCGGGCTGAAGAAGAGAGGATTCTTGGGAGCATCCAGAAGTGTGATGGAAGGTGTTGACGGCATAGGCCCCGCCGTTTCCGAGTATCATAAATCTTTGATAAGCAACAGAATACTGGATGCGGGCGATATCGTAAGCCTTGACCCCCTCGATATAGAGGCCACACCGTCTGTTCATACGGACCCGGCTACCATAGGATTCAAGTTCCATACAAAAAACGGCGTGATATCCTATGTGGCGGACACCGAAGCCGCAGAACATGTGATAGAGGCCCATCTCGGAGCGAGAATACTCATACTTCCAGTCACAAGGCCCAGAAATGCGAGGATAAAAGGACATCTTTCCACGGAAGATGCGGTCAAGTTCATAGAAAAGATTGGCCCGGAGATTGTTTTCTTCACCCATTTCGGGCTTAAGATGGTGAGGGTGCCGCCGGAGATCGAGGCAAAATGGGTTCAGGAAGAGACAGGGTGCAGGACGATAGCCGCAAAGGATGGGATGCGGGTCAGCGTTGGAACAAGGATTACGGTGAGGTAATGAACTATGCGGAATGGAAGCCGTATTACTCCAGAATAAGAGAGGAATTCGGGTACAGCTATGATGCGGACAGAAAGAGCGGAGAACTACTTGCAGAGCTTTTGAAGGAAAAAAAACCTGTTGGCGAATCTCGCCTGCGCAGCATCATACAAGAAAGAGATGCACTCATAGTCGGACCGCTTGCAAAGATGGATGAAAGAGGGGTGCTCATTGCGACCGATTCCTCCACCGGGCTGTGTCTGGATGCCGGGCTTGTTCCGGACATAATAGTCACCGACCTCGATGGAGAGGTCAAAAGAGAGATTGAAGCGAATGATTTGGGAAGCATCGTCCTGATACACGCTCACGGGGACAACATGAAAGCGATAAATGAGTTCGTTCCTCTTTTTACAGGTGCGGTCGGCGGAACTGTGCAGACAGAGCCTATTCCTCCGCTCATGAACTTCGGAGGTTTTACCGACGGAGACCGGGGTGCGTTCATGGCTAACGCTATGGGCGCAAAAAGGATTTACATAAGCGGTTTTGATTTCGATAACCCGATTCGGAAGGAAGGAAGAGACCCAAAAATAAAGAAAAAGAAACTGAAATGGGCGAGATATCTGCTATCTCTGCTGGATGTGGAGTTCATCTAGAACTTGTCGAAATCATCCACATCCTCGTCTGCACCTTCCCCGATATCCTCCTCGAACTCGCCGGTATCTTCGTATGCCTCCTCTTCGGCATTTTCAGCGCTTTCCTCATTTTCCACGGCTCCGAGGTCGAATATAAGGGACTGAGCCGCAGCTTCGTAGAACTTTGCGAGTTCCGTGAGCTCTTTTGGAGTTATCAGCTGCCCGTTGGTTATCTCGGTTATCCTGTGAAGCGTATCTATGGCTATCTCCGCTCTTTCTCTCTTCTTCTGGAGATGCTCTCCTTCCTCGCCCTCCGGGACCTCGACGATATCCTCCGGTGTTTCTCCGATGTAAACTGCGTTTATTATGATGCCTCTGGACGGTGGAAAATGCTCCTTGACATAATTTACTATCGTCTCTGATACCTCAAGCACATCCTCTGTCTTCGCAAAGCTTCCCTTCCAGCCATTGAATTCTCCGTCGGAGAGAATTATTATCATGGTCGGCATCTTCTTCTTGGAGTCCTTTTCTATAAGAGTGAGAAGTTTATCCAGCTCCTCGAATGCATTGACGCCGTTGGTCGGCTTGTTGCTCTCCTTCGGGATATAGGTGAAGAGCATCTTCATCAGCATCTCCTTGTACTGCTCCGAGGTCTCGACACCGGCAGAGCCTATCTGAAGCCAATATCTTATCTTTCCCTTGTATTTGTAGGCAGCGGTCTTCGCCTGACTCGAATATGATATCAGGGCGACCCTTTCGCTGAGCTCCCTCTCGGCTTTCTCCGAGAAATACAGAAGGACCGCCGTAACAGCCGCATGTATCCTGAGAACCTCCTTGTTGTGCTCCACACTATCCACAGTCTCATTCAGCATCTCGTATTTTCCGCTCTCCATCAGCTTGCTTATTATCGGGTCACCGGAAAGCTTCATAATGCCGGGCGTATTGTGCAGGTAATTGAAATACATCGAACCGGAGACATCCACCATGAGTATGCCGTTGAACGGAGAGGTAACGGATACCTTCAACTTCGTATTCTGCGTATAAACGGCATATGGGAACGGAGATATCTTTGCGACCGTCAGGGTTATCCCCTTGTCCTCCCAGTATATCTTTGCGCCATGGTTGAAAACAGGCTCTTTCTCCGACAGAAAATTATGTATCTCCTCTCCTCCGTTCTCGTTAATCTCCTTAAGTATCTCCAGAAGTTCCTCCCTCTCACGGCCTTCCATCTCTACCCGCATGACAACCTCTTCCGCTTCCACGGATTCCGCAGGTATTATATCCAGAGAGTCGCCGTTGGTTGCACCGGAAAGCTGAGCGCTCAGCCTGTTTATCTGGGCCTCGCCTTTTTTGACCTTTGAATTGAACATCACCTTATAATATTTTGATTCTCCGCGGTCTCTGTTGAAGACCTCCGCTATGTCTCCCTTCTTCAGGCCGAGCTTTTTCCCTACTGTCGAATTTATCTTGATTGCCCATGAATCAACATTGTCCTTTAGTACTGCCGAAAGAGGCTCCATATTAGCACCTATCACGCCTAAAAAAGGCATACGATTTAAGCTTTTTGGGATAAACGGCAGATGGTATCTCCCGCAATCCTCTGGCTCTATATTACTGCGGAGCCGCTTTTTTCCGATAAGATTTCAGACTTTATAGAAATCTTTATATACCAGTATGGAGACATAGCCCCGATATCTTGGACAAACACCGGAACAGAAATCAGAGCAGCGCCGAGGACGGTTATGTTCGCTTCCCTCTCCCGAAGAAATCCAAGGGGGAAATGCTTGCGATAGCCCATACGCTGCACGGCGCCTCCCACATCGAAGTCGTATGCGAGGATGGGGTGTCCAGAATGGGTAGAATACCCGGCAGATACAAGAAGAGAATGTGGGTGAGGGAAGGGGACCTCCTGATAGTGAAGCCGTGGGAGTTCCAGCAGGAGAAAGCGGATATAACCTACAGGTACACGAACACGCAGGTGAATGCGATGAAGAGAAAGGGCTATATACCGCCGGTTCTGGATGTATTCTAGTGAAGTATGAAAAAGCGCTCGAATATGTGGATTCCAGACTTTCGCAGAGGATAAAGAGGGATTTCGAGAACACGGACCGAAAGACAATGTCGGAGGTGTTCGACAGAAGCACACTGATGGCAATATACCGGCTGATGAGCAGAAAATACATTTCTTTTGTTGATTTTCCCATCTCAACCGGCAAGGAAGCCAATGTTTTCAGGGCGGAGGACCCTTCCGGGAATGCCGTAGCGATAAAGATATACAGAACATCCACTGGCAACTTCAGAAAGATGAGGACGTATATCGAAGGAGACCCGAGGTTCAGAGGCCTCACAAGGGACAAGCGAAAGATGATATTTCGCTGGGCGTTCAAGGAGTTCTCAAATCTCGGATTGATGCTTTCTGCGGGAATCCGGGTCCCGCGCCCGATATCCCAGGACAGCAATGTTCTCGTGATGGAATACATAGGGGACGAAAACGGACCCGCTCCTCTTCTGAAGGATGCGAAATTCGACCCCGCGAAGGCCGCCGAGTTCTCGGTGGATTCCATCGTAAAGGCATATAAAGGTGCGAAACTTGTTCACGGTGATATGAGCGAATACAACATCCTTGTGAAAGGCCCGGAGTTCGTGCTCATAGATGTATCTCAGGCTGTCAGTATAAGGCATCCGCTTGCATCCGAACTTCTGGAGCGCGATATCTCGAATATCTCGAGGTTCTTCTCCAAATTCGGAGTTGAAGTGAAGAAAGAGGACATAATGAGAAGGATAGGGGATTGAGATGTATTACCTGAGAATTCCCAAGGAAAGAGTTCCCGTGGTCATAGGAAAGGGCGGAAAAACCAAGAAAGAGCTGGAAGAAGCCTCCGGTGTGCATATAATCGTTGATTCCAGAGAAGGGGAGATTACGATAGACGAATCCGAAGCCGAGGATGTGATGAACGGGATGAAGATAATGAACATAATGAGGGCGATAGGCCGCGGTTTTTCCCCTGAGAAGGCCATGCGGCTCATGGAGGACGGAGAGTATCTCGAGATAATCGACATAAGGGACTTCTCGGGCAAGAGAAAAAACGCCGTCCGCCGTCTGAGAGGGAGAATAATAGGCACCAAGGGAAAGACAAGAAGGCTGATAGAGGAACTCAGCGGTGCCGAGGTCTCGGTGTATGGGAATACTGTCAGCATAATAGGGGATTTTCTGGAGATGGACATAGCGAAGAATGCGGTGACAATGCTTCTCAGCGGAAGCGAACATTCCACGGTGTACCGCTATCTGGAGCGCAGAAGGCTTGATATAAAGGTTGCCGAGATCGGAGGATATTCGTACGAGGACAGGGGAGATTTCGAATGAATCCGATGGAGATTCTTAGAAAGGAAGCACTCGATTCCATAGGCGAAGGCGGTAGCGAGCTGAATTTTCAGCCTGCGCCTGAAGGAAAGGGGGATATGGCGCTCCCCTGTTTTTTACTGGCAAAAAGGTCCGGCGGAAATCCGGCGGAAATTGCAGCGCGTATGGCCGGTAGATTCGAAAGAACGGAACATATAGAGAAAGCGGCGGCATTCGGGCCCTATCTGAACTTCTTTGCGGACAGAGACAGCTTTTCCGATCTTGTGCTGCGGGAGATAGAGAGCGGAAGACTGATGCGGCCGTATAAGAAAGGTATAAAGGTAATAGTCGAACATACGAGCGCAAATCCCACCGGCCCTCTTCATGTGGGCAGGGCGAGAAACCCGATAATCGGGGACACCATGGCAAGGATAATGAGAAAGGCTGGTTACGATGTTGAGACCGAATACTATGTGGACGATATGGGAAAGCAGGCTGTGATGGTTGCGTGGGGCATCGAGCATTTCGGCAGGGCGAAGGAGGGAGAAAGGCCGGACCGGGTCTATGTGGGGCATTACCAGAGAGTGAACGAACTCATGGAGAAAAACGGAGAGGCCGCCGAGGAGATTTCCTCATGGATAAGAAGGTACGAGAACGGAGACGGAGAGATAAGGGAAAAGGTCAGAGATGCTGTCAATCAGATGATGGATGGCATACTGCACAGTCTCGAGCGGCTGGACATACATCTCGACAGTCTTGCATATGAATCCGACATCGTATTCTCCGGAAGTGTGGAAGATGTCATAGATTCTCTGAAAGGGAAAGGTGTGCTGAAAACGGACGAAAACGGTGCCCTCTATATAGATTTGGCGGATTACGGTGTCAAAGGGAGAGATACGAGGTTCTTCATAACCCGCTCCGACGGCACGACCCTCTATTCGACAAGGGATGTGGCATACCATATCGACAAGGAGATGCGCTCCGATGTAATGCTCGATGTCCTTGGGGAAGACCACAGGCTCCAATCAAGGGCGGTGTCCATACTGCTGGATATCCTCGGTCACAGAAAGCCGGAGGTGCTTTTCTATGCCTTTGTCGGACTTCCAGAAGGGAGGATGAGCACGAGAAGAGGGCGGGTAGTATATCTGGACGACCTGCTGGATGAGGCCGTGGAAAGGGCCTATGAAGAGGTGAAAAAGAGGAGGAGCGACCTCGGGGAAAAGGAGATGAGGGCTGTTGCCGAGGCTGTGGGGATATCTGCGGTGCGGTACGGAATAATCAGGGTTCAGCCGGAGAAAAGAATGACATTCAGATGGGAGGATGCTCTCAACTTCGAGGGGGACAGCGCTCCCTTCGTACAGTATTCCTATGCCAGGGCATCCAGCATACTCAGAAAGGCCGGAAATTTCGAAAGAAAGCATTCGGCCGGTTCGGACGGAGAGTGGGGGCTTCTCATGCAGTTGGCGGCATTTCAGGACATAATATCGGAGAGCGCCGCAAAAATGAGGCCTCAGATGCTCTCTGCGTATCTCAGGGATATGGCCTCGTCATTCAATGATTTTTACAGGGATTTCCCTGTTCTCAGTGCTCCGGAGCCTCTCAGAAGCGCAAGACTCACACTTGTAGATGCGTGGAGGGCCGTTATGAAGGAGGGCATGCTTACCGCAGGTCTGCGCCCGCTTGAACGGATGTAAAAACAATTTATATCCGGTACGGATGTGCGGCCGTGAAGATAAGCAAGAAAAGGGTGTACATACACAGAAACGAGATAATCGATGCGCTTGAGATATTCGAGGGAGAGCGCAGGCGTTTTTACAGCTACACATACAGGGTGGAGGGAAAGAAGGGGTGGATGCCGTATGTCAGATGGGACAACTTCCAGCAGCAGCCGCATGTTGACAGATACGACGAGAGCGGAGCACTTCTGGAGCAGAAAAGCACACCAGAGAAGACCCTTGAGGAGATAGAGCACCTTGTCAGGATATTCAGAAGGAACCTCGCAGCAATGTCACTGGAGGACCTGTAAATGAGGATATTGATAAGAAAACAGGCGAATGCGGAGTACATTGAAGAAACTGAGAGAGCTCTCGTTGACAGATACGGCTCTTTCGATTCTCTTGGGCAGAAGGCCTCGATAGAGAAGTGCTCTTCCCCACGGACGGTGGACGACTACGAACTGTGGAAGGCCATAAAGAAGGGCGCGGAAATGGAGGAAGAGGTGATATTCCATGATTACGGACTATTCGGCACCATGAGCGAATCCCGGGCTGAGATACTGGATTATCTCTCAAATCACAGAGTGGGTTCGATAAAGGAACTTGCGGTGGCGCTCAACCGAGATTACAAGAACATATATTTCGATGTGAGCGCTCTGAGAAAGATGGAACTCATCAGCCTTGCAGGCAGAGGAAAGAAAAAGGCCCCGATGTGCAGGGTCACTGATATAGAGATAGAGCTGGGTTGACCGAAGGGTTTATAACAAAGATAGATATATTGTAGGGAAGCCCGAAGGAGGTAGACATACGGCAGCATTCGGCTCAGGAAAATCCGAGAAGATACGAAAAGAAGCGCAGAAGATGATAAATGAAGCAAAAGCCCTTCAGGTAAAGGGGAACAAGGAGAAGGCAGCGGCAGAGTACAGAAGAGTGATGAGATACCTCAGAAGTGAGGAAGAGAACGCATCCAAATATCCCGATGTCTTCTCAAAGCTTTACACGGAGGTAGCCCATGGTTTTTACTCCCTCGATGAGATGGACCATGCTCTCGAATGCATAGAGAAGGCCATAAATCTCGATGAGAAGAACCCGGAGGCGTGGATGCTGAAAGCGGATGTCCATGTTGCCATGAACACCATGAACGAATATGCGCTCCTCTGTCTCGACCATGTTCTCAAACTCCAGCCGGGGAACAAGAAAGCGCTCGTTCAGAAGGCAAACCTCCTCAGGGTTCTGGGAAAGAGCGACGAAGCGCTGAAAACATATGAAGTTCTTCTGGAAAAGGACCCGAAGCACACGATGAAATATCTTGACAGGATGCTCAAGATAAGCCCGGACGATTACAGGGTGTGGCTGAGGAAAGGAAACGCTCTCCTGAAGATAGGTGACAAGAAAGGCGCCCTCGATGCGTTCAAAAAGGCTTATGCCATCAAACCCAGCGATAAAATCGCCGAGGCCATAATGAAACTCGACCCGGACAATCCGGATATAGCCGTGCTCAGGGGGAAGAAGCTCGAAGAGGCGGGGGACCTTGTAGGTGCTGCGGAAGCATATATGAAGATAATCGAGAAAGAGCCGAAAAAGATATCGCTTCTTGATGAGCTTATAGAGAAAAACCCGGACAATCCCGAACTTCTCCATAAAAAGGCCATATACCTCGAAAACAGCGGAAAGATCGATGAGGCCATGGAGATATACCAAAAACTTCTCGAAATAGACCCGAACAACCTCTCCTATTACGATAGAATGCTGAAATACAGGCCTGATGATGCGGACCTTCTGATTGCAAAGGGGGATGCTCTCTACAATAATGACAGGTTTGAAGAGGCACTTCCCGTCTTCAAAAAGCTGACCGAGATGTTCCCTGACGATGAGGCCATGTGGCACAATCTTGGGGCCACACTGCTTGCAATGGGCAAATACGAGGATGCGATAAAGGCATTCAATGAGGTGTCCAAGAGAAACCCCGACGATGTGACGGCGTGGCTCAGCAAGGGGATATGCTTCTACAGGCTGGGAAAGGTTGACATAGCGGTGAACTCATTCAATCAAGCGATAAGAAGGGACCCGAATGCAGACCTCGGCTGGTTCTTCAAGGCGAAACTTGAGGCGAAGAAAGGCAATGCCCAGCTCGTAAAGACCTTTTTGAAGCGTGCGATAGACCTTAACCCGGCAAACAGAGACAAGGCAAGGGATGACCCTGACCTGCAGGGCATGAAGGATGCACTCAAGGACCTGATTGGTTGAAATGGGCGGAAGAATAGACCTTAAGGCGGAATATGAAGCTCTCAAAGGCGGGCTTGAGAACCTCGGGCTCACATCATATGAGAGCAGGGCATATATGGCGATGGTGGCATACGGGTACGGAGATGCGGAGTTCATAGCAAAGGCGGCAAAAATACCGAGAACCTCATCGTATAAAGCGCTCTCCGGTCTGGAAAAGAAGGGTTTTGCTGTGAGTTCCGAGGGAAGGCCCAGGGTATATCGACCCGTGTCCCCGGAGAATCTCAGGGAGAAATTCGTGAAGCGGATAGACGAGACCTTCGAAAAGCTTGCACTTCTCAGGGATATCGTTTCGGAATACGGGGAGCCCCAGATAGTCTACACCATCGCAGGAAAGGACAATGTCCTGAGAAAGATATCCGAGCTTCTTGACACCACCACCGAGAAATTTTTCATCTCCACACCGGCCATAAGCGAGATAAGGTCGAAGCTCAGCAGGAATTTCTCAGCCGCTCTGACTAGGGGCGTTGAGATAACCGTGATAACGGAGCCGTTCCAGAGGGTTCCGCCATGTACGAGGAGTTTTCATAAAAAGGGGCTGATAGCGACGGACATAATAAGCGACGGGACAAAGGCACTGCTGGCAGCGCACGACCTGAGCGCCTGCGGATATACGGATAACCCCGCGCTCGCCGAGCATCTTGAGAACTTTCTGTATATAATGATAAAAGAATAATCACAATCTCTTCATCTTTCTCCTGAAAGGTGCCAGAAACAGTATCAGCACAGGGAATATTTCGAGTCTTCCGGCCCACATCTCGATTATGAGTATGATTTTTTCATGGAGCAGCATGGCAGGGCCTGTTATGCCTACGCTGAGACCGACATTGCCCTCCGCAGATGCTACCTCGAACAGCGAGTCGACAGGAGAGAAGCCGTCGAACATGAAAACTATCGCCCCGAGGACAAGGACCACGAGATAAAGCCATGCGTAGAGCGCAACCGAGCTCAATTCTTTCCACGAGTACAGCTTTCCGCCGAGCTTGAACTTGACCACGGCATGTTCCGGAAGCAGGGCCTTCTTTGCGGTCCACCAGACTGCATAGAGAAGCACAGCCACACGAATCAATTTCAATGCCGATGCCGTTGAACCGTAACCTCCGCCGAATATCATCAATATGGTTAGAGAGAACTTGGAAAAGCCGTTCCATTGTGCGAGATTCTGTGTTGCGAAACCCGTACCCGTGAGTGCGGAGATGCTCTGAAACGCACTGTGCTGCATGCCCGCCGGATCGAATGAAAAACCGTACTGGCTGAAGGATATGGCAAGGCTGAAGAAGAGGACTAGGAAGAACATGGTGGCTACCTCTATGTTCGAGAGGAATTCCTTTATCCTCCCGCGAAGCAGTTTGCTGTGCAGTACGAAGGATGTGCCCCCCAGAAGCATGAGTATATCAATGACATCCATGTATGCGAAGTTGTTGTAAGCTCCTATGCTCGCATTTTTCACGGAGAAACCCCCTGTTGCCAGAGCTGTCATGGAATGATTGAGGGCATCGAAGGGATTCATGCCGAGGGCTATAAGAGCCAGAGCGCCTGCCAGAGTGTATCCCAGATATATGATCCATATCCGCCTAGCTGTCTTTATCACGCTGGGGACTATCCTGTCCGAGCGGCCTTCCGCAGAGTAGAGCTTGTGCGCCACGGTCCCGGACCTTCTGATGAAAACTGTCAGGAACAGAACTATGACCCCCACGCCGCCGATCCATTCGGTAAGGCTTCTCCAGAAGAGTACGGACATGGGAAGGTGTTCCACATAGGGATACATGGTAAGCCCGGTAGCTGTGTAGCCGGACATCGACTCAAAGAAAGCGTCGACAGGGGACAGACCGATGGAAGGGGAGACAAGGTCCTTTGCCAGAAAATAAGGTATGGAGCCTATGAGCGGGAGTATGAACCATACGAGCGCGGACAGAACCGTGGCGGCGCCCAGATCCAAGTCCCTTTTCTCGAATACCTTTGTGAAACCTATTCCGAATATCAATGAGGCAATCCCGGGCATATAGAAGCAGTAGGCCAGCATTGGGGAATGGTCCATGAACTGGGCCATGAATGCGGGTATGAAAAGCGGAGCACCCCCGACTATGAGTATCATCCCGATATAGTACAGCAGAACATAAGCGGTGCTGTAGTGCCTGAACCTCTTTTTAAGCGATTCTTTGAGGTCTGACGAGCCTCCTTTTCCGAAATAGAAAACCCTTGCCGAAGGCTTAGATGCCAAATTTAAACCTCTTTTTGCCGTTTATCAGTTCTTTGACCTCTCCGACGGCGCTCCTCTTCGCAAGTATGGTTACGATGTCCCTCGGCCTCAATAACGTGTTCTCATCAGGGAATATGCTTTTATCACCCCTGAGAACGGAGAGTACGTGCACACCCTTGGGGAAGGAAGCATTTTTTATCTTCGTGTTGGCAACCGGGGACTGCCTTTTTATCTCGAGCTCAATTATCTCGGCTTCACCTCCTGCTATCATCATAACCGTCCTCTCCTCGGTTATCTCGTTCTTTATATACAGTGCGGACGCTCTTGTCGTGCTTACGGTAAACTTTACGCCGAGAGTTGCGAAGACCGACTCATTTTTCGGCTGATTGACCCTTCCTACGACCTTCTGGACATTGAAGAGCTTCTGAGCCAGCTGGCAGACTATGAGATTGACCTTGTCATCACCCGTTACCGCAAGGAGGGCATCGGCCTTATTGACACCAGCCTCCTTCAGATACTCTATATCCGTACCGTCGCCTTTTATCACCAGGGCATCATACTCTCTCGTGAGCTTGGTACAGGTCTCCTCATCGGTATCGAGAATGACGACATCGTGGCCTTCCGGGAGCAGGAGTTCGGCGATGTCCCTGCCGACCCTTCCTCCGCCTACGATTACAACATACATTGGTTCACCTTATCCCCACAATACCCATTGACTTATAGATTTTTCTGGGACTCAGTAAAAATGCTTGGCAAATGGCTTTCCGGTGTCCAGTTCCACCACCGTGACCACGCCCGGCGATGGCTTGAAGTTGTTCATCTTCTGGTATTCGGTCTGGGACTGCCATGTGGATGCGTTTATAACTATGATGCCCCTATATCTCGACAGCACATAGGAATGGACATGACCTGTGATGAATATGTCCGGAATATCGTCGATGACCATGTAATCCTCTTTTTCAGGGGCGAGAGGCGTACTTCCCCCGTAGACGGGTGCGAGAATTCTCGATTTCAGCATCCTTATTAGGGCCTGAGTCGGGTCCTCATAGCTCACATCGGGGAGAGCGCTTATGAAATCCGTTATGCTCGTTCCGTGATATACCAGAACCTTCACACCGCTGAGTTCTATGCACGCAGGGCTTCCGATGAACCTGACTTTGTCTGAGAATAGCCGCTTTATCTCATCATCGAAAGCGGGCTGGGGCTCTGCAGGTCTGACAAAATCGTGGTTTCCCGGCGAAACTATCACGGATATACGGTCTGGTATCTCCTCCAGCATTCCCGCCAGAGTCTCATACTGACTGTAGATATCGCTTATATCGAGGTCTTTTTCCTGATTCGGATATATTCCCACTCCGTCAACGACATCCCCCCCAATCACGAGATATTTTATGCGCTTTGCGGAGTCATCCGGTCTTTTGAGCCATTCGATGAATTTCTCCCACGAATCTTTTAGGAATGTGTTGCTTCCCACATGGATGTCCGATATGAACGCCGCACTCACCGGCTCATCCGCAAAATTCACCTCGTGCATCGGGATGTCCGGCCATACGATATCCCTTGCGAACACTATCCTGTCCTTTCCTCTCGATGAGACGGTCCCCCTCACACCCACCACCTCATCCAGTATCAGAGGCTCCCTCAGCACTTCTTTGTTCAGAAATACGGATATCTCACCGCCGGGGTCCTCCAGAGTCGCCATATACCCTTTCTTCGTCTCCCTGAAATCCCTTACCATCCCCACGAAAGAAACCTCGTCCCTCGAGTTCTTCGGTATGGACGATATATTCCTTATGTTCTTGAGCCTCATGTTCCCTCTGAACATCCTCCTTATCTTCCGGTACCTGCTGGTGAATGTCGACACGAAGCTCTCCACCTTTGCAGTGGACCTCGATTCTCCGGTGATGTCCTTAATAACCTTTATCCCGGCCTTTTCAGCCTTTATCTTCGGTATTTGCACCATGTCCTCGGGTTCTACCTCCCTTTTCTCGGCAATCTCCGCCAGGTTTCTTTCGAACAGCGACCTGACCTTGTCCATCCCGAGAAAGCCGGGGCTGACATCCATGAGGGCGCTCCGAACAGCGTCCACTCCATCGCTTTTGCTCTCTATATAATCAAGTGCCTCAGGGCTTATCAAAAGACCCTTTTCCGCAAGAATTTCGAGGAGCGCATCCCGCATCATTGCGATGTGTTCGCTTTGATAGCTTAAAAAACTTTCCCAGCCGGCGCGGTGCCGGGGAGACTGAAAGGACGGGCTCTCAAATTTCCAGCAGCCACTTCCACAGTGGTGCATATTCTATTCTTTTTCCATCCACTTCCTCCGCACCTTCGTAATCCCATGTTATCACCTTCAGATTATTGCACTTGAGTTCCTTTGATGCACTCACCAAGGCGGATATCTCCCTTCTTCTGGTATTCTCATTATCTACGGTATATGCCACCTGTATCAATTCCTTCACCCTCATTCCCGTGCTAAGCACGAAATCCACCTCTCTGTTTCCTCTCGGACTTACATAAAAGTATATCTCATCGTTCGGATTTCTGTACATCTTTCTCCTGAGAAGCTCTATCGCAACGAGGTTCTCCATCCTTCTTCCCCTATCCTCAAGGCCATAGACCGCTGGAAATCCTGTATCGACAACATAGAGCTTTGGGATGCTTCTTGTGGATTTAATCTCGCTGTAACTGAACCTCTTCAGTGGTATTACGAAACCGATATCCTCGAGGTATGAGAAATATTCGTATATCTTCGTACGGCTCAGTTTCGCCCCACTGGCTATCAGCATATCGCGGAGTCTGTTAACCGATATCCTGTTCCCGAAATTCTTTATTATGACCCGAATGAGGACCTTCATGACCCCTGTTTTCTCTATTCCGTATCGTTCAACGAGGTCTTTGTAGATTATCAGGTCCAGATATTCCTGAAGTGTTCTTATTTTGAGTGCCCTGTGCTCCGGCTTCCCGTAGTTCACAATCTCGGGGAAACCGCCGAATTCCATGTACTCCTCGATATAAGACATTATACGCCCCCTATCATCCTCTATGAGAGGCTCTTCGAAGTTCTCTCCTTTAAACTCAAGAAACTCCCGGAAAGAAAGAGGGAACAGATGGTAACTGAGGCTTCTACCCCTCAACGATGTGGCAATGTCCCTACTAAGAAGCCTTGAAGACGAACCTGTGAGGAATACCCGGACATTTCTTCTTTCCAGAAGCCTTCTAACGAATCTTTCCCAACCATCAACCGCCTGTATCTCATCGAGGAACAGATACATGGTATCTGAATCCGGATTGTGCTTTCTGTAAAGTTCCACGATTTCGGAAAGATTCTCCGACTTCATCCCCTCCAGTCGCTCGTCTTCGAAGTTTATGTAAAAGAGCTCCTTCATCTCCTTACCTCTGCTGATGAGCTTTTGTATGGTCTGATACAGGAGATATGTTTTTCCAGTTCTTCTCAGACCTGTTACGGTTATGGCTTTGTTGACATCCGGAGGAAGTTCTATCTCTCTTTCCTTGACTTCAGGCAGCCCGAGTTTATGGAATTCGACTATGACTTCTTCAAGTTTCATGTTTATACTAATGAACTAGTACATATTTAAATTTTTTGTACTAGTCGACTGATACACATTTCTAGTATTCAAACTCATGCTCTCCGACCTTCATCTTCATCCTCGGCTCCTCACCCTTCCA
>CAZQEG010000008.1:0-16776 GCA_964591575.1 uncultured Thermoplasmata archaeon | reverse complement strand
CGAATGGAGGGGATATCCACTTTGTTTATAACCTTTTCTGGCATCACATAATTACAGATTGTGATAGAATATTGCCGGAAACATGCGCTCCGGGCCCTATCCTTGCATTGCTTCCTATTATGGTCCCGGGAAAGATGCTTGCGTTTATGCCCGTATGAACATCGTCCCCCATTATCACTCCGAGCTTTTTCCTTCCGGTGTCCACATATTCTCCTTTGAGATTCACCTTTATGTTCTTCTCATCCAGCCGGAGATTTGCTATCTTGGTACCTGCCCCGAGGTTACAGCGCTCTCCGATGACACTGTCCCCGACATAGTTGAAATGAGGTATCTTCGCTCCGTTCATTATCACCGATGCCTTGACCTCGGAAGAGTTCCCTATCCTGCAACCATCACCGATTGAGGAATACGGCCTTATATATGAATTCGGCCCTATTTCGCAGTTTTCGCCTATTATCACAGGCCCTTCTATGTAGGTTCCGCTCTTTATAATACTGCCCTTTCCTATGATGACATCCCCGCGGAGCATCACGTTCTCTTCGACGGTTCCGTCTATTTTGCCCTCGATGGAACCGAGAAATTCTCTGTTCGCATCCAGAAGGTCCCATGGGGTTCCGACATCCTTCCAGTAGGATCTGGTTTTAACGATATCTATCTCATGGTTCTTGGCAAAGAGATTTATCGCATCGGTGAGCTCGAGTTCCCCTCTGGGTGAAAGATCGCATTTCCGTATAGCATCGAAGATATCCCTGTGAAACACATATACCCCCCCGTTCACCCATCTGTTCCTAGCGCCGTTTTCCTTCTCATTTATTCTTATGAGCCTGTCATCTCCTTCGAGTATCCCGTATCTCTCGGCATCTTTCATGAATACCCCCAGAACGGCATTTTCTCTGTCCTTCATATCCCTAAGGATGCTTCCGTCGAAAATCATATCTCCGTTTATGAACATGAATCTTTCCTCGGAATATTCGCTGGCATAGAGCGCCGCATCACCGGTGCCTCTCCGCTCTTCCTGATACCGGTAATCGAGAGATACTCCCCGATACGAGTACCCTATTCTCTCCACAAGCACCCTTCCTTCTCTTCCGACGAGTATGCTTATCTTGCTTATACCGGAAGATATCAGGCTATTCAGTATCCTCTCTATCAGGGATACGTTCCCCACTGGCAAAAGTGGTTTCGGCCTGTTTTCCGTAAGGGGCCACATTCTCGTTCCCTCGCCTGCCGCCATTATAAAAGCTCTCATTTCATCACCAGTCCTTTCATTATCCTTTCCATGAGTATATCGGCTTTTTTCTCGTCCTCCGATTCCACGTTTATTCTTACCTTGGGCTCCGTACCGGAGAATCTTATCAGGAACCACGAATCCCCGGTATCGACCCGCCATCCGTCTGTTCTGTCCGCATCATATTCTCTCACGAATCTCTCTATCCTTCTCTCCATATTTGCTCTGTCCCCGTAGACTATGCTCTTCCTGAGTGTGAAATATCTGGGAAAAGAGGAGAGAATATCATCCAGATCATTGTGTAAAGCTATCTCGGAGAATTTCACGGCCGAATATATGGCATCCGGTGTCAGTCTCCAATCTGCGAATATCTGAGTACCGCTCTGCTCCCCTCCAAAAGGATAGCCTGTTTCCTTGATTCTCTGAGAAACATTCGCATCACCGACTCTGCATCGCTCTATATCGGCATATCTGTCGAGGAGCATCGAAGAGTTCGCCGGAGCCACTGCTTGCTTATAACCGAATTCCCTGATGAAGACAGCCATTATATAATCTCCATTCAGATACTTTCCTGATGGGCTCACGGCAATGAATCTATCCGAATCGCCGTCATGGGCTATCCCGATATCCGCCTTTTCCTTCACAACCATTCTTTTCAGCAGTTCGAGATTCTCTTCGGTCGGCTCACTGGGATGCCCCGGAAAAGTTCCGTCAGGATGGCAGTTGACAGTGCTGACTCCTGCCCCGAGTTCCGCAAGTATCTGAGGGGTGATGACGGAAGATGCGCCGTTCGAGCAGTCCACCACGGCTTTCAGGCCGTCCAGCCCGTTCGATTTTTCGATTATGGCTTCCATGTGCTGTTTCAGGGCATCCACCTCATGCAGATTTCCGGTTCTGTCCCACTCCGATACCGGAAATTCCGTGGTTTTTTCAAGAGCGTTCATCTGTTGGTCGGAGAACGCAGAACCGTCCGTATTCCAGAGCTTTATTCCGTTATACTCCGGAGGATTGTGGGAAGCGGTAATCATGAGTCCGGCATCGAAATCTCTCGCTGCATACGCCAGTGTGGGTGTGGGCACCCTACCCGCATGAAATACCTCCACACCTCCTGCCATGAGCCGGCCTTCCGTGAGAGACAGCAGCGAGTTCGAGCTTTCCCTGAAATCAGACGCAACAACTATCCTTGCATAACGGGAAGAGAGCGCTGCGGCCAGTTCTTCCACCGTTTTCAGAAGCTCTGCCCCCCATTTCATCCTTATTCCAGACGAACCCTGATATTTCATCATATCACTCCACCGTTACGCTCTTCGCAAGATTTCTCGGTTTGTCTATCTCACATCCTCTGAGTTTGGCAGTGTGGTATGCCAGAAGCTGGATTATGACGCTATTCCCGAACGGAGAGAACAGAGAAGGCGATTCGGGTACCGGTATTCTGTAATCCGCATAATCCTCCACCCCCCTATCAGAAGATATGGCTATTACCTTTGCGCCTCTTGCGCTCACCTCGCGGATGTTTGACATCATCTTCGGATATGTTTCGTCCTTGGGTGCTATGGCAATCACAGGAACACCCCTTGTTATCAGAGCAAGCGGCCCGTGTTTCAGCTCTCCGGCAGGATATGCCTCCGCATGGATATAGGATATCTCCTTCATCTTCAGAGCGCCTTCCAGAGCTATTGGGTAGTTGATTCCCCGCCCCATGTAGAATAAGTGCTCCGAGTCCTTCAGAATGGAAGCTATCCCCATGACCTCCTTTTCGTGGTCCAGCGAGCTCTCTATCATCCTAGGAAGCCTTCTGAAACCGTCCAGCAAGTCCTCGGAGTCTTTTTTTCCGATGATTCCGTAGGATTCTCCCATAGCCATCGCAAGATAGTAGAGCGCGGTCAGCTGTGCGGTGAAGGTCTTTGTTGCGGCAACGCCTATCTCCGGCCCGGCTGAGGTGTATATCGTATGGTCCGTATAGCTGGTTATGGAACTCCCGAGAACATTCGTTATTCCGATGGTCTCATAGCCTCTTTTCCTCGCTATCTTTGCAGCGGCGAGTGTGTCCGCTGTCTCTCCGCTCTGGCTTATGAACACCGCCAGCCCTCTCTCCCGCACCTCCGGCCTGGAACGGTATTCGGATGCATAATACACCTGTGTCGGAATCCCCAGAACCCTCTCAATGAAATATGCGGCGGCCAGCCCTGCGTTGTAGGACGTTCCGCATGCGATTATGTTTATCTTTCCATAATATTTTATATCTATAGTTTTTGAAAAAAGAGAATGCATGGTATTCTCGACAGAGAGCGGCTGTTCAAATATCTCTTTCAGCATAAAATGATCATATCCGGATTTTTCGGCTGAATTCGTGTCCCAGTTCACAAATCTCGGATTCTTTTCGATCTGATTTCCGTGCATATCATAGAACTTTATCCCGCTGGCATTCATATCGCAGACATCCCCGTCATTCAGAACCACCACATGACCGGTATACGGAAGGAAAGCCGGTATATCCGAAGCGAGAAAATTTTCCCCGTCCCCCACTCCCGCAATGAGAGGACTTTCCTTTTTGACTCCTATGACCCTATCCTCGCCTCTATGCATGACAAGAATTGCAAAAGATCCCTGAAGCTTATCTATTGCCCTCAGAAAGGCCTTCAGAAAATCCCTGTCTTTTTTATATTCATCTTCTATTATATGAACGATTACCTCACTATCGGTATCCGAGGAGAACCTGTGGCCGTTTTTTATGAGCTCTTTCTTCAAGTCCATGAAGTTCTCTATTATTCCGTTATGCACAATTGCGAATTCATTTGTGCAGCCGGTAAAAGGATGGGAGTTCCTATCGCTGGGCTCTCCATGGGTTGCCCATCTGGTGTGCCCTATCCCCGTGCTTCCTTCCAGACTCTTGCTCAGGGAAGAGACATAGCCTCTTTTCTTCTCCACCTTTATCTCATGGTTTCCCACCGCTATTCCGGCAGAGTCATATCCCCTGTATTCCAGTCTTTTCAGCGAATCGACAAGCACGACCGCGGCTTTCCTGTATCCAGAATATCCGATTATTCCGCACACTCACATCACATCCCCGGACATCACGTCATTATTCACCGTTCCGATTCCTTTTACATGGGCTCCTGATGAGACCCTTATACCGGGAAGCACCGCTGTTTTCGGGCCTATTGTACAGTCATCGCCTATGACCGGCCCCGCATCCCGCCTTATGATTCCGTCCTCTATTATTCTCCTCCATCCGGAGCTGAGGCACGTTAATTCGGCACCTATCTCGTTTCCTCTGCCTATCACCGTGTCTTCCAGATTCGCTCTCTGGCCGATGGTGTTCGAGTTCATGATGATGCTGTTCTTCACAAAAGAAAGTGGGCCTATGCTCACATCATCTCCTATTGTGGTATCCGGCAGTATGACAGAGTTCTGGCCGATATGACAGTTTTTCCCTATCCTTACAGGTCCTCTTATATATGCACCGCTCCCAATCGTGGTCCCTTCCCCTATCTCCACATTTCCCGATATGCTCGCACCCTCCATTTTGCCGGATATGGAGCGAAAAATGCCCTTTAAGGCCCATGAGTTCAGTTCCAGAAGGTCCCAAGGATAGATTGCGTCCTTCCAGTCGCAGTTGCCCACCATGCTCTTCAGGTCATCTATCCCGTTTAAAACGCTGGGCAGGTCATATATGCCGGAGTTAAGAGCTCTATCTACAATATCAAACACCGATTCGTTGAGGTGCGCCATACCTGTAAATACCAGATTATTCCCCTCTTCCGCCGGATTCTCGATTATCCTCACATTCCCCCCCTCTTTCTCTATTATTCCGTATTTGGAGAAGTGCGCGGTATAAACGCCGGATATCGTGTTCTCCTCGCTGTTGGCTATCTCCTTTATACATTCATCAGATATTATATTGTCTCCGGGGAGGACTATGAAATCTCCCTTCATTCTGGCCTGGTAGAGCGCGTGCGCCGTTCCAAGCTGTTTTTCCTGCTTCACATAGGAAATATTGGCCGACGACCTCCTCCCGCTCCCGAAATACTGCTTTATCTTCTCGGCATGATAGCCGACAACCATGATTATCTCCCGCACATCGTTTCTTACCAGAGTATCGACCACATAGCTGAGTATCGGCCTGTTGGCCACCGGCAGCATGACCTTCGGCATGTTCTCTGTCAAAGGCTGCAGTCTGCGTCCCTCACCGGCTGCCAGAATCACGGCTTTCATGGCTGCATTAATCTCACGTTCCTATAAAACATTTGTGCAGTCCTGAGCTCCGCATTTCTGCCGCTCACCTTCTTCTACCAAGCCCCAGACCTCTGCCGCCTCTTCTCATACCCCTCAAAGCAGGGTTCTCGCTGTTGGGTCTGATGGATCCGGTGGGACATTTCTCCATGCACTTATGACAGAATATGCACTTTTCCTGAATTATTCTGGCTTTTCCGTTCTCAATGACTATCGCACCCTCGACCGGGCACACATTTACACACACCTTGCATCCGATGCATGTATCTTGATTCACCCAGGGCATCATTCCACCTTTCCTCTAACAGCATCCACTATGCTCATGAAGGCCTTGGCCGCCTCGGAATCCTCGAGATGCTTCAGGAAAGGAATGCCGGCATCGCCGTCCTCAACCAGTTTCGGCTCGAGAGGGACCTTCCCGAGGAACGGGACATCGAGGTCTCTGGATGCCTTTTCACCGCCGCCCTGCTTGAAGATGTATATCTTCTTTCCGCAGTACGGACAGATAAGCCCGCTCATATTCTCTATTATCCCGATGACCGGAAGATTCAGCTGCTTTGAGAAATTCACGGCTTTTCGTGAATCCAGAAGAGCGACCTCCTGAGGTGTGGTAACAATCACCGAGCCGTCCACATTCGGAATCTTCTGGGCGATGGTAAGGGCCTCGTCACCCGTTCCCGGAGGCATATCTATTATCATATATTCAAGCTCCCCCCAGTCCACATCCTTGACGAACTGTTCTATCGCCCCGGAGACAAGGGGTCCTCTCCATATGACAGGCGTGTCGGGCTCTATGAGGAATGCCATCGACATGACCTTTATACCGTAATCATCACCCAGAGGCATGTATATCGGAATTATCTGATTATCCTTCACATCGGGCCTTGTACCCTCTATGCCCAGCATTTTCGGAACATTCGGCCCGTGGATGTCTGCGTCCAGTATACCGACGCTCTTTTTGGTGGCATGTGCCAGTGCGAATGCGAGGTTGACGCTGACCGTGGTCTTTCCTACCCCCCCTTTTCCGCTCATAACGACCAACTTATGCTTCACAGAGCCGAGCTTTTTCACGAGTTTCATCTGATCGCTTATCATCTGGGCCTGAAGCTTTGTGTTCTTATTCTCATCTGCCATTAAATCACCATCCCCATTCATTCCTTCACCAATAAAAAAGATTTTGCCGAAATCGACATGCGATATCAAAATTTTCCGGATTTCGTACGGCTATTTCCCATAGTTCTCTATAGTATCCCTTATCTCCCAATCCTTAACCTCTTCAATGCCCCAATCCAGTGTTATTCCCCATTTCCTCGCATAATCTCTTATGAGATATCTGTCTTCCGAAGTGCCCTTTATCTCCTCCACGAATATGTGCTTTCCCCTCTTCTTTCCTCTCAGAGCCCCCGCCATTTCTCCTTCTCTGACGACATAAAGGACAGGTACGAATCCGAAGAGCCTTTTCGCAAAGAATTCCAGATACCATCCCGCGGGGTCGTCTCTCGGTATGACGGCGCTCTCCGTGCATCTGACATCCATAGTGCTCAAGGATTCCGAAAGTGCCCAGTACATCGTCCGGTCATTCTTAACGAAGAAACCTTTTACAACATCGCCGGCCTCTTCCATATCCTTCAATATTTCCCTTATCTCCGCCATGCCGAACTCTCCTCCGGTCATACGAGACAGCATCTCGGCGCTCATCACGCCGTAGCTGTTCAGCAGCATCCTCAGTATCGTTTTTCTGGGTTCCTTTATGTATCTCCTGTCGAAAATCTTCATGAAAAATCCATGCATATCCCTCGCTATCAGGGAATCCGAGTAAAGCGAATCTATTGCGGATGCCGTGGACCTCGGCCCCAGAGGAGATGCACCGGAGATATCCTTTCTCCTTCTCCCGCTGCCTATGACCTCCAGAACTATGCGCTCGTCCTCACTCAGTTCCCTCTTCTTGGCAGCACGGTACAGAGCACACATCTGAGGGGTCGTATACGATGACAGCGGAGGTACCACCTTGCACATTATGATGCTGTCCCTGTATCTGGAGAGGGGCCTGTAATTTCTAACCCTTAGAAACTCATCATAATCGTTCCTGACCCACCCTCTCTCCTCTATCAGGTGCAGTGCATCATAGAACCTCCTTCCGCAGATTCCCTGCCTGTGAAGCATATTTCTCAGGACAGAGGACACATCAAAATTCTCGGCGCTTATATCTCCCAGCACCATCATATCCTGCACCCTACGATAGCCCGAACTCTCGAATGCCTTTCTCTCGTCATCCGTTATATCTCCAACCGACCGGGTCCTTATCCGAGTAACCGTGAGCACATCGATGCCTTCTGCCGCATAGTAATCCCTTACCTTTTTCATGGCTTGCAGAGCGCCTTCCAGATCAGTGGTTTCAAGCTCTCTCACCTCCACTCTCCCGCTCATGGGCCATATCTCCGCATATCCGTCGAGTAGGCCGTTCTTTATCACCGGATATATCCACTTCTCACCGTATTTCGAGGCTATCTCGCTCCACATTGGCGCCGTATACGGGTCGAAAAGCGATAGAATCCTTACCCCGTCGCGGGGCAGGCTTTCCTTCTCTATTCTCTTCCGGTCTTCCGGTGTTATGTAATAATCATCCGCTTCGCCCTGGACCCGAACGCTCTCCACCCTTCCTTCCGCTTCCAGTTTTTTAAGATAAAAGAGTATCTCCGCCCTCTCGAATCCGGTATAGGCGCTTATGCCCCTCAGAGGAACAGGGCCGTATGCACTGAGAAATCGGTATATGAGCTCTTCGCGGGCTTTTTTCCTTTCCATCGGTTCTATTCCGGTATAGACAAATATGTTCCTTGACTGCCATCCTTCGCCGCTTATGAACTTTCTCGCTATGTAACAGCCGGAATCCAGCCTTTCCAGTGAATTTCTTACGCTTTCGCTGTTTCCAAGAATAGCGGAAAGCTCCTTTGCGGTCACACCGTCCTTCCTTCTTATTATGTCAAGCACCTTTCTGTCGAAATCCGATAAAGATGGCTCCCTGAAAGCTCCCACAAAGATGGGTGCGTCCTCCTTTCTCACATATTTTACCCTTCCTCTGACAAACTTGCCCATCAGTATTTCGTTGTTCCTCCTTCTCTCCCTCCAGTCCTCCCAGTCGAAATCTCTCACATGGTAGTAGATGTCATAGGTCCTGCTCGCTTCCCCGAAAAGATTGAAATAATCGTCAATTCCTTCCAAACCGAAGAACTTCTTCAGGCGGTAGGCCCTTATCTGCTCGTCCCCCAGCCCGTTCTTTCCAATTTTAAGCGCATACACATCTCTGGAAAGCATGTACTGCTCCTCGTCTCCGAGTATGAACGGCCCCTTCTCAACACTACCCTCCAGAAGAAGCGATTTCAGCCCCTCTTCCGCATCTTCCGGCTCGATGGCAAGGGCATAGGCCATCTCTCCCAGCGTGGCGGGTGCGAATCCCTCCAGATAGCGATATACAAGGTTTTCGAGCGAGGTCTTTCTATCCGTTCTACCCGGATTTCTGGAAAAATAGACAGTATCCCCGCCATTCAGCGCTCTGCCCACCAAATAGGCATCTTCCAGTCTCTTTATCTCCTCTCTGACACCCGCACCGAAGGCCGTTATGAGCTCTCTCATGGTCTTTCCGGAGCCGAGGGAATCCAGAATCCTTCTGTCCTCCTCGCCGATATCGATGTCTTTTGCATACACCGCAGCATATTCGGGGAGATACTCGGGCAGCGTCCAGTATATTCCTCCGGCTTTTACGGAGACTATCCTCCTTTCTTCTATAAGCTCCTCCGCAGCATCCCTGCACCGGTCTTCTCCGGCACAGTAGTCGTAGATATTCCGGGAGCGCTGGGAGAGCACATTGAGAGCTCCGAGTTTTCGAATCACCGCCAGGATATCGGCCTTTCCCTCTACGGAGAACTTCTTTCCGAAATATTCCGCCACTTCCTCCTCCTCGAACAGGAACCTTTTGAGCTCGTCCTCGGACATCACCTTTCTCAGCAGCTTTCTCTGAAACTCTCGGAGAAGAGCGCTCTTATCCTCCATGGATATTATGTCGGATATCCCTCTGAGAAGTATCTTCTGTGCGAAGGGGGTCGGAACATCGGAACTTATCCTATCCACTCTCGATTTTCCGCTCTCTATCCATGAAAGCACCTCTTTCGTATGCCGGGTATCCATCACCATGTTCAATATCTCGTTGAATGTCTCCTTTATGACGGGAAAATCCTCGAAATCTCCGAGATAGCGGAGTATCCTGTCAGCCCTTCTCCTCTGCCTCCCAATGCCTATCTCCTTTCCACGGTAGTTTCTCAGTACCGCAAAGGAACGCGTGGCGCAGTGCCTGAACCTCTGGGAGAACATCTCCGTATCCCTGATGGACTCCTTCAGCACGGCCTCTATCGAAGAAGAGCTTATGAGACCTACGGAGGGATTCTCTATGCGGTGTCCGCTCGTTATCAGAAAAGAATCGTCGTCCACGGTTACACTCACGCTGACCTTCATCATTCTGGATATTCTGTAGGACAGAGCTCTGGATATGGCGTCGTTCACCCTTCTTCCATATGGAAAATGGAATATGTAATGCCATTTCTCACCCGAGCGGTATTCCTCAACAAGAAGGAGTCTGTTGTCTGGTATTATCCCGCAGGACTCCCTCTGGGCCTCCATATAGCGGTATATGCTGCTGGCGGCAGCATCCCCAAGGTGGTACTCCTCCGAGAGTATGGATGATATCTCGGCCGAATCCCCTTTCCGCAGAAGTTCCGCCATTCTTCTTCTGAACTTTCCGACCTCTATGGAAAGGTCAAAACTGCGCGGAAGCATCTCCCCAGCCCATGAGGGTACTGTCGGGCTCTTTCCCTTGGCATCCCGGACAAAGAGCTTCATTCCCCTGACCCTTACGAACTCATAGCTCCGCCCTCCGAGAACGAAGATATCTCCCGGAGAAAGGCGCTCCACAAACCTCTCTGAGAGCTTCCCGAGAGATGCGCCGCTTTCGGACAATACCGTATAGTTCGAATCCTCGGGAATGGTCCCGCTGTTGAGGAAGTATATAAGTCTTGCACCCCTTTTCTTCCCGAAAACGCCCTCTTCCCTGTCGTACCATATCTTGGCGTAGAAATCCTCGCTTTTTCCGGAAAGGTAGTCCAGAACCGAGAGGAAATCCGATTTCCGCAGGGTGTGAAAGGAATACGACCTTCGTATCAGCGCAAGAGCGTCATCTATGTTCCATCTTTCTTCCAGGCTCATGCCGACTATCGTCTGAGCAAGAACGTCCAGCGGGTTTTTCGGTATGTCCACACGGTCTATGAAGCCGTCATAGGCGCTCTTAACAAGAACTGCGCATTCTATCAGGTCATCGTTCTGGAATCCTATGAACCTGCCTTTCGGCACCCCGCCGATAGCATGTCCGGAGCGGCCTATCCTTTGAAGGCCCTTTGCTATGCTCTTCGGGGAACCTATCTGGATGACGAGATCCACATACCCTATGTCTATCCCAAGCTCCAGGGATGTGGACGTTATGACCGCTTTCAGCTGCCCTTTCTTGAGATTCTCTTCCACATCGAGTCTTCTTTCCCTGCTCATGCTTCCGTGATGCGCCTCTATGTCGGGCACGCCTCTCTCTTTGAGCTTGTATGCCACCGTCTCCGTGGCGCTCCTCGTATTCGTGAAAACAAGGGTCGTCCTGTGCTTTCCTATCATCTCCGCTATCATGTCATAGGCCCTTTCCCGGGACACCTCGAAAGGAACCGAATTCAGGTCCCTTACTGGAGAGAGTACCTTCAGGTCCATCTCTCTTTTCGTGTTTATCTCGATTATCTCCACCTTTCTCGGCCTTGAACCGGAAAATCCCCCCAAAAACCGTGATATTTCCTCTATCGGTGCCTGAGTTGCCGACAGCCCTATCCTTATCAGGTGTCCTGAGAGATTCTGAAGCCTCTCGAGGTTAATCGACAGCATGGAACCCCTTTTCGACCCCGATATCTCATGTATCTCGTCCACTATGACATATCTGACATCCCTGAATCGTTCCCTGAACTTGGGGGATGCCAATACGAGAGCGAGGGATTCCGGCGTGGTTATGAATATGTGCGGGGGCTTTCTGGACATTCTCTGCCTTTCTTTCTGGCTCGTGTCCCCGGACCTTATCGCAGTGCGAATCCTCGGGACCTTCATGCCCTTTTTCTTTGCGAGCTCGTATATCTCCTCCAGCGGAACTTCGAGATTCCTGTGTATGTCGTTGGCCAGCGCCTTCAGCGGAGAGATATATACGCAGTATATCCTGTCCTCTAGCGTGCCTTTCTCCCCCATCTCAAATAGATTGTTTATTATCGAGAGAAATGCGGTGATGGTCTTGCCGGAACCGGTGGGTGAGGATATCAGTACGCTCTTTTTCCTGTGAATTAGCGGAATCGCATATGACTGAGGCTCTGTAAGCTCCTTGAAGTTGAGGTCGAACCACTCTCTTATGACCTGATGCATCTCGGAGAGCACTTCTTCCTTGGTATGTCTTCTGAGTTCGGGACTCTGCATGGAATCCCTCTCCCAAAAACATGAGAGCTAATTAAGTTTGCGATTGCCCGATGCCTGAAATCACTGGATTTTCACCTGCAAGAGCTCTCTATTTTATAGGAAAAACAAGGTAAATGGTTTGAGAGGATTTATCCAAAGAGCGCTCCGAGACCTGCTGCAGCCTCTTCCTCGGAGACCTCTTCTTCCTTCTCCTCTTTCTTCTTTTCCTCTTTCTTTTCGGCTCCGCCTTCTGCCGGTGCCGCACCTGCGGGTGCGGCTGCGACCGGTGCTGCAAAAGCTGCTGTCTTCATCGCTTCGTCTATGTCCACACCGTCGAGTGCGGCTATAAGGGCCTTGACCCTTGCGGTATCTGGCTCGATACCCGCTGCTTTCAGTATGCTTACCACTCCGTCCTCGGTTATCTCCTTTCCGGCCGAGTGAAGTACCAGAGCGCTGTATATATATTCCATTTCTATACCTCCTTTATCCAAATAATGCTCCCAATCCTGCTGCGGCATCCTCCTCGGATACCTCTTCTTCCTTTTCCTCTTTCTTCTTTTCCTCTTTTTTACCATCTCCGCCATTCTCAGGCGGTTTCCGAGATGGCTGGGAAGAGAGCGCATCCCTGAGTTCATCATCCAGAGCATCCTGTGCGATAGATGCGAGAGCAAGCATCTCCCTCTGCGCCTTGGCTATCAGTGCCTCTATCGAGTCTGATGTTGGCACCGCAGCGTTGACCGCAAGATTCAATGCCTCGGATGATGCCTTGGCTATCAGCGGCTTTATCGTCATGTCGGAGATGTAACCTATCTCCATAGCCAGATTGAAAGCGGAGGACGATGCCATCTGCACCTTCGAAAGGTATTCGCTCTCATCCACGGCGAGCACCGACCTGTCAAAGACGGTTCCCTCTTCATATGCCGCTATAACATCCATTCCGACGGTTATCGGGAATATTTCCAGTTTCGCAAGCATCTGCGCGAGATCTCTCGATATTTTATCGCCTGCTCTCACCACCGTCTTATCCTTCTTTATCACAATCTTGCCGCCCTCGATGGCCGCAGGTATTCCCACCTTTCCGAATTCGCCCACTATAGGTCCGGGCTTGAAAGAGGTCGGCCCTGCCTTCACGACTATGTCCTCGGGAGCTGTTTCGCCCCCCTTCGCAGGTGCCTTCGTTTTAGCGGTTTCAATATCTTTGAAGAATGAGAACGAGTTGCTGTCCGTTCCCACGAGCGCCAGCTGCTGGTGCTCTATATAATCCGTAAGCTTCTCCACACCCGGCTTTTTCTCCGCGGAGGACTGAATGGCGAGTTTTATAAGCTTATTTTTAGCTGCCATGACCTTCGAAGTATCTCTCAGTTCCGCTCTCATCTTCTGCATCTGGGGGGCCGGTATGCCGTTGATTTTCACGAGAGCCACCGTTTTGCTGTCGTCTATGATATCCTGAAGCTGAGAAACGACCTTTTTCTTCCACTGTGCCACGTGTGCCATCTTACCACAACCTCACGGAAGGTCCCATCGTTGTTTTTACATATACGGAACCTATGTTCATCTTTCCTCTTTCAAGCTTCGCTTCTACCCTCTTGAGTATGGCCTCTATGTTGTCCGCCAGCTCTTCGGCGCTCATATCCGCCGTTCCGATATGTGCATGGAATGTCTTTCTGTCCTTGCTTCTCACCCTGACGGTCTTCCTCATATTCTCTATGATGCCTTTCGGGTCTATGCTCGGAGGGACCGGCTTCGGCATCTTTCCTCTGGGGCCGAGAACGACACCCAGCTTTTTACCGATGACTGGCATCAGCCGCGCCTCGGCTATGAAGAAATTCACATCATTCGCCAGTTTCTTCGACCTTCTCTTGTCATCTGCGAGGTCGTCTATGTCTTCCGGTGTTAGAACGACATCCGCAACATCCTTTGCCTTAAAAGCGAGTTCTTTGTTAGCGAGCACGCCCACCTTAATCTTCCTGCCCCTTCCGTGCGGCAACGGAACCTCAATATCTATCCTGTTCTTCGGGTTCTTCAGGTCGATATCTTTTAGGTTGATGGCAAGCTCCAAGCTTTCCCTGAACTTTCTGGGCGGAGCGCTCTCCAGTGCCTTCTTTACGGCATCGATTGTTTTTTTATCTGCCAAGTTATCACCTCTGTAGTGCTGCGAGGCTTTTTGCCTCTCCTACAGGAGTAAAGCGGCATACACAGCACCTCTTTATAAAGATTGCCTTCATGCGCCCTCTGTCCCCACCGGTGCTCTGCTTCCGGCCTTCGACGGCTTTTTGGGCTGCAGGATGTGGTCCGCACATTTTCTTGCCTCCTCGTATCTGCCGAGCTTTATCAGGATATATCCCTTGTTCACCCACGCATCGTTATAGTCCGGATTGAGTCCCAGAGCTCTGTCGTAGCATTCGAGCGCTTCTTCATACTTTCCCATTCTTGCAAGCGCATTGCCTTTGTTGTTCCACGCCACCTCGTAGTCCTGATTAATAGAGAGCGCTTTATCATAGCATTTCATCGCACCTGCGTTCAGCCCGAGCTTTGACATGGCTATTCCCCTGTTGTTCCACGCCATTTCGTTGTTCGGGTTCTCCTTTACTGCCCTGTTAAGATATCTGAGTGCCTCGACATTGTTTCCAGCACTGAGCAGGGCGGTGCCCTTGCTGTAATATGCCAAGTCATACCCAGGTTCGTTGGAATGCCTTCTGTTTATCGCTCTTGTGTAATATTTCATGGCTTCGCCGTAATCTCCTCCGAGGTAGTATCGATGGCCGACGACCACATCTCTTGCTGCGAGGAGCGCTCTGACGCCGGAATCTATCCGGAGATATATGCCGAGAGACATGGTGATACCGCCGGACACCGCCAGAGCATATGAGGGCACAACATCGCCGGCAGCTGTCCACGGAGAGCTGGCAGCCGTGAATAAAAGCGAATGTACGGCTATCTGAACGATTCCGGAGAACCATAGAATCAGCGGTTCCGCAGTATCTCTCAGAATATATGTCACGGCCAGAGTGCCTGCGAAATAGAGGGAGAGCAGAATAATCTCGCACAAGAACGCATCTCCGAAGCCCTGCCGTAGGTACCAGTGCAGAGGCACAACCAGTGAGAAGGCGATAGGCAGTAACAGGAGCAGGGAGCTTGCCGGCGATGCGAAGACCCTCTTCCTGTCGAGCACAATGAAGAACGCTGCAATTATGAGGAGAGGTATAAATACAGAGAGAGCGCCTATACCGTATGCCATCCGGGGATTTCTGACAACCGTGTAAGTGAGAAGATATTCCGAGGATAGAAACGCAGCAGCTATTGCAGAGGCTGCCATCCCTATGTCTTCCATCCTCCTCCAATCTCTTGATTCATGCTTCTCTTCCGGAATACGCCGCTTTACCGTCCTTTTCTTCTTTTCGACCTTGATAGACGAAACCTTGTCCAGGCCTCCTTCGAGCACCCGAGCAAGCTCTTCCTTCGCCTCATTTCCGGAAACCTCCGCTTTTTCCTTTCTGGAGGGCATGATAAGCGAATCCACCTCAGTCTTTATCTCATCCTCCTTAACGGCCTCCGCACGGGGTTTTTCTGAGAGGGCGTCTTCCAGAGAAAGAACGGTTGATTCTTCCGGCTGTGGTACCTTGCCCTCCTCCGCGAACTCTTCATTCTCCTTTTCGAACCTCGCGCCGCATACGGGGCAGACCTCCGCATCCGGTTCTACCGGCGAACCGCAGTTCGGGCAGACATACTCTACTCTCTCCGTTTCGGGGACCGGGGCCTCGATGTCCGCACCTATAAGCTGGTTCTTCAGGTCTTCCAGAGCGTCAAGCGCTTCGTCCTCGACCTTCTTCTCCTCTTCGCGAGGTATTTCGGGAATAAGAGACGCGCCGCATACGGGGCAGACCTCCGCTTCCGGCCTGACAAATGCGCCGCAGTTGGAACATATGTCCAGTTCTGTGTTGCTCTCGAGGATGTCGTCCGTGGGCAGCGGCTCGTTCTTTATGTTCTCAACGCCGAAAAAGCCTCTTATTGCCTTTATGTTCCTCTCCTCGTTCTCGAGTTTCCTTTCGGCTTCTTCCCTGCCCCCCGCAAGAGGTGCCCTGTTCTCCGGCATGGGCGCTCCGCATACCGGGCATTCCTCATCATTCTCGGATACGAACGCGCCGCAGACCCTACATATATAAAGAGAGTTTTCGTCCATGAAAAGGTCGTCCTTGAGCGCTCTGCTTTCGACCTCCTTCCCCAGCACCTCTTCGGGACTTATCTCAGCGCCGCAAATCGGACAGACCTTGGAATCTGCGGGAATGAAAGCACCGCAGTTCGGACACATATACAGTTCCGGCTGCTTTTCCACCGTTTCCTTGATTTCTTTTGCTATTCTGAAAGGGAGCTTTGTCTTTTTGAGGATTTCCTCGAGGTCCGCATCCTCTATGTCCTTTATCCTCTTAAAACCCGCCTCTTGAAGCCTTTTAGTCCTTTTTTCTCCCATCCCCGGTATTTTCATTATCGCCCTGAGAGTTTCCCTCTCTTCGACATCCTCCCATTCGCTGCCGCAGTGCGGGCATCGGAGCGCATCAGCATCTATCTCTGCCCCGCAGAAGGGGCAGGTGGTCTCATTTGCGGAGCTCAAAGTACACCTCGTTTTTATATATGATGAAAGCGGCCCTATAAGAAGTTTATTATTCCGTTCGGAAAAAGACTGAAAAACTATAATAAGGGTTTCCTATGGGGCTCTATGTCCCGCACGATAGCCCAGAAGATACTTGCCCGTGCATCGGGCCTGAAAGAGGTGGAAGTAGGCCAGATAGTCACCCCGGAAC
>CAZQEG010000007.1:1314-18100 GCA_964591575.1 uncultured Thermoplasmata archaeon | reverse complement strand
TTCAGAGGGAGGGATTCGGCCTATACTCTCAGAACACATGGAAAGCTTCCGAAGTCCCGAATGAAGAGTACTACGGCCTTGCAGCGGCCATCTGGGGAAGCATATACACCTCCTTAATCGCCATATTTGTTGCTCTTCCGCTCTCTCTTGCGTATTCCATATTTGTTGTGGACTATGCTCCCAAGAAGGTGAAAAATGCCCTGATAATCACTTCTGATGTCATGGCAGGCCTTCCGACCATAATCTACGGGATATGGGGTGTTTTTGTTCTGGTGCCTTTCCTGAAAGACTTTGTCATGCAGCCTCTCTATGACAATCTCTCTTTCATACCCATTTTCGATTACCCTCCGATCTCGGGTTTCAGCTATCTTTCGGCAGGCGTACTCCTCGGCATAATGGTAACGCCATTTGCATCTGCCATAATAAGGGAGGCGTATCAGATGGTGCCTTTCAGGTACAAGGAGGGGGCATATGCGCTCGGAATGACGCGCTATGAAGCTACGAAAGTAATGCTCGGATACATAAAGCCGGCCATCTATTCCGGGCTGATTCTGGCGTTCGGAAGAGCGATAGGAGAAACGGTTGCCGTAAGTCTGGTTGTGGGGAACACATTCAATATGACCGCCGGCATATTCGCACCCGGGTACACAATATCATCTCTCATAGCCAATCAGTTCGGGAACTCTTTCATCTACGACCATATGCGCTCCGCTCTATACGCCGCCGGTCTGGCACTATTCATAATAGGGCTGTTTGTGAGCCTTTTAGGCGTTTATCTCCTCAGGAGGTGGAAGAAGAATGTTGAAATATAACCCGAGAAAAATCAAGGAACAGTTGTTCCTCATAGCTATAGGTGCTCTGACCTTATTGACCATACTTCCGCTTCTGCACATAATCTATACCGTGGTGAGCAAGGGGCTTCCTCCGATACTGGATGCCGGCCCGATATTCATAACCGGGACTCTCAGCGAAGGGGGGATAGGTCCGGCCATAATGGGGACATTCATAATTACATTCATAGCTTCCCTCATAGGACTTCCGGTGGCCTTTCTCGCCGGTGTGTACGCATATGAATATCCTGAGAGCAGGATAGGCAAGCTTACGTACATGCTTCTCCAGATAATGCTGGAATTCCCCACTATACTGGTCGGTGTCTTCGTAATGGAGATAGTGGCCATACCTATGGGAAGCTATTCCGCTCTGGCCGGAGCCTTTGCGCTCTCCATAATCATGATGCCCTATGTGGCGGTATACACCAAAGAGGCCATGAGGCAGATACCTTTCACATACAGGGAGGCCGCTTTCGGTCTCGGAGTCAGCAGATTCAGGGCGGTGTTCAGCATACTCGTGCCAGTATCGAAGAGAGGCATTCTGACCGGAGTTCTCATAGGGATGGCAAAGGTCGCTGGAGAGACGGCACCCCTTCTGTTCACAGCCGGGGGACTTTATGAAAGCTTCCCGCAGAGTCTGGATAAACCTGTAGGGGCCATACCCCTTCTTATTTACACCCTCATACAGAGTCCGAGTCAGAGCGCTCACGCCATGGCATGGGGTGCCGCCCTTGTCCTTCTCCTCATATTTCTGGCGGTGTTCATACCCATAAGAATGAGCCTCAAGGAGGTGAAACTGTGAGTGAAATCGCAATAGAAACGAAGAATCTAAGCGTCTCATACGGAGACAACAGAGTAATAAACAAGGTAAATCTGAAGATACCGAAAAATGTGGTCTTTGCCCTGATGGGCCCCAGCGGATGCGGGAAATCAACCATGTTAAGGACTTTCAACCGAATACTGGAGTTAAACAAGGATGCCAAAGTTAGCGGAGAAGTGTACCTGTTCGGGAAGAACATATATGGAGACGGAGTGGATCCCACGGACATCAGAAAAGAGGTCGGCATGGTATTCCAGTATCCGAATCCTTTTCCCCACCTGACGATATACGACAATGTGGCGATAGGCCTGAAGCTGAACAAACTGGTGAAAACGAAGGAAGAAGCGGATGAGAGAATAAAATGGTCTCTGGAGAAGGCGGGTCTCTGGGACGAGGTTAAGGACAGAATAGATGATTATCCGTCGAACCTGAGCGGCGGGCAGAAGCAGAGGCTTGTAATCGCGAGAGTTCTTGCCATGAAACCCGGGGTCCTTCTGATGGACGAGCCTACGGCAAATATAGACCCGGTCGGTACCAGAAAAGTGGAGGACCTCCTCTTTGAGCTTAAAGGAGAGTACACCATCGTTCTTGTAACGCACTCCCCAGCTCAGGCGGCGAGGGTCAGCGATTATGTGGGCTTTCTCTATCTCGGAGATCTAATAGAGACCGGAAAAACGGAAAAGATATTCGAAAGCCCGAAAAACGAGCTTACCGAAAGGTATGTTACTGGTGAGCTCGTATGAATAAGAGGTGATAAAATGAGCGAAAAATTCCATAAAGAGATGGAGAATCTGAAGAAAGAACTGGAAGATATGGGGAATCTCGCAGCGAATATGCTTGTGGATTCCGTGAGAGCGCTGAAAGAGCAGAATCCAAACCTCGCTGATGAGGTCATATCGAAAAAGAAGAAGCTTGCGGAAATGGACGAACATATCGAAGAGAAGGCTCTCACCATGATAGCCCTCTACCAGCCCATGGCAAAGGATATGAGGACCCTTGGCTGCATTCTTAAGATGATAACCTATCTTGCCAGAATAGGCAGGTACGGTAAGGATATTGCTAGCATCGCAAAACAGCTGGCCGGGGAACCGCATATAGGAAAACTTGTGGAAATACCCTATATGGCTGACAGAGCCGCCGGAATGGTCAAAGACGCACTGGAAGCCTTTAAGACGGAGAACCTCTCGCTCATATCCGATTTTGGGGACAGAGATGACGAGCTGGACAGTCTGAGATACTCGATATTCAGGGAATGCCTTACATATATGATGGAAGACCCTCAGAAGATAACGAGATGCTCGCACTACATAATGATTGCCAGATATCTGGAGAGGTGCGGGGACCACGCATGCAAGATGGCAGAGAAGATACACTATATGGTGAGCGGAGAGCGGGTGGAAATAAAATGATAGAAAATACGCCCTCCGGCGATATCGTAGCCATCAATAATTATATAATTATATTTCTATAGCATATTGTAAGGCATCTGTCTTTCTGTGGAAAACTTATATATCTCAAGGGAATGGGCAGGCAGGTGATACAATGAATGTCGAGAATGTGAAGAAGGAAATCATGGAAAAACTGGAGCTTGGAGAGCTGAACTCCGGCGTTTTCTACGGTGAGTGGGCTCCCACCGAAGGAAGGGAGACGATAACATCCTATTCCCCGATAGATGGTAGCCAGATAGCCCGGGTAACGATGGCCACAAAAGAGGATTACGAGAAGGTTCTGGCCAAAGCCGAGGAATCTTTCAGGATATGGAGCGATATTCCTGCCCCGAAGAGAGGCTGGGTCGTCAGAGAGATTGGTAGCGAACTCAGAAAATACAAGAAAGAACTTGGCAGGCTCGTGTCTATAGAGGCCGGAAAGACACTTTCCGAGGGTGAAGGAGAGGTTCAGGAGATGATAGACATAGCGGACCTTGCGCTCGGACTTTCAAGGCAGTTCTACGGCCTCACGATAGTGAGCGAGAGAGAGCACCACAGGATGTACGAGCAGTGGCTTCCTCTCGGACCGATTGGGATAATAACATCCTTTAACTTCCCGTGTGCGGTATGGGCATGGAACACGATGATAGCGTCAGCCGCGGGAGATACTTCCGTGTGGAAGCCTTCGAGCAAGGGAACCCTTGTTGCCATAGCAACGATAAAGATAGTGAACAGAGCGGTGGAGAAGCTCGGTTATCCGCCGATATTCTTCCTTGCAGTCGGAAGCGGGAGCACGGTTGGAGAGTGGATATCGAACGATAAACGGCTTCCGCTCATATCATTCACAGGCTCAATTCCGACGGGAAAGAAGATTTCCGAGAATGTGGCGAAGAGGCTCGGAAGGACCATACTTGAACTCGGAGGGAACAATGCGGCGATAGTAACCGGAAAAGCCGACATAAACAATGCCCTTAAAGGCGTTGCATTCGGAGCGCTCGCTACATCCGGCCAGAGATGCACCAGTACAAGAAGGCTCATACTTCACGAATCGATATATGATGAGTTCCTCTCAAAGCTGAAGAACATATACGAAAAGGTCAGCATAGGGAACCCGCTTGAAGAAGGAGTTCTCATGGGCCCGCTCAGAGATGAGAGTGCTTTTAACAAGTATATGAATGCGGTAAAGAAGGCGCAGGAAGAGGGTGCAAAGCTGATATACGGCGGAGAACGGTTCGATGTGCCCGGATTGGAAGGCGGATACTATGTGAAGCCCACAATACTGGAAGCGACATCCGATATGGAGATGGTGAAAACAGAGACCTTCGCACCGATAATCTATGTGATGAAATTCCGCACGATAGAGGAGGCACTGGAGATGCACAACAACGTGCCTCAGGGGCTTTCATCCGCAATATTCACCACGGACCTGCAGGAAGAGGAGTATTTCCTATCACACAAGGGCTCCGACTGCGGGATTGCAAATGTCAATACGAGCACGGCTGGGGCCGAGATAGGCGGTGCCTTCGGCGGTGAAAAGGAAACGGGCGGAGGAAGAGAGAGCGGAAGCGATGCGTGGAAAGCGTATATGAGAAGGCAGACCGTTACGATAAACTACGGAAAGGACCTGCCTCTTGCGCAGGGAGTGAAATTCGACATATGAGGTGATGAGATGATATGGAACATCGAGAAACCGAAAAATGAAATGGATCACATAATAAGCTACGCTTCGGGAACTCCTGAGAGGGAGGCTCTCCTGAAGGAAATAGAGGCAATGAAATCAAGGACAGAGGAAATCCCGCTGATAATCAACGGCAGAGAAATAAGGACCTCGGAAATAATAGATGTGGCGGCTCCTCACGAGCACAGTGTTGTTCTGGCAAAAGCAAGTCTGGCGACAGAGAACGAACTGAAAGATGCGATAGATGCGGCACTTGATGCTCACGAGAAATGGGCGGATATGGACTGGTACCACAGGGCAGCGATATTCATGAAAGCCGCGGACATGCTTTCAGGGCCGCAGAGAATAAAGAACATAGCATCGATAATGATGAACCAGTCAAAGACACCGTTCGAGGCGGAGATAGACCTTGCTGAACTCGTGGATTTCTGGAGGTTCAACGCCTACTACATGAGATTCCTGTATGAGGAACAGCCCGACCAAGCACCAATGGAGTACAACAGGTTCGACTGGCGCCCGCTGGAAGGATTTGTACTTGCGGTTCCTCCGTTCAACTTCTACTCAATAGGCGGAAACCTGCCTACTGCGCCGGCACTTGTGGGAAACACCGTGCTGTGGAAGCCTTCCAGAGCCGTTATACTGACGAACTACTACATCATGAAAGTGCTTATGGATGCCGGTCTGCCGAAAGGTGTCATAAACTTCGTACCGTTCTCGAGTAAGTATGCGGACACGGTTCTTAAGCATCCGTATTTCGCGGGACTGCATTTCACAGGTAGCTATGAGACGCTGGTGAAGATATGGAAGACCGTCGGCGAGAACCTCGAAAATTACAGGAACTTCCCGAGAATAATCGGAGAGACAGGCGGCAAGGACTTCATATTCGTGCATAAGAGCGCTGACCCCGTTGAGGTTGCGGTCAATATACTCAGGGGCGGATTCGAAGCGCAGGGACAGAAGTGCTCTGCTGTTTCAAGGGTTTACATCCCGAACAGCCTCTGGGAGCCGATAAAATCCTATCTTCTCAGGGAAATTCCGAAGGTGAAATACGGGCCGGTGGAAGACCTCGGCAATTTCATGGGTGCGGTGATAAGCAAGGAGGCCTTTGATAAAGGCGTTTCCTATCTTGAATATGCAAGACAGCATCCGGATGAATACGAGTTCGTCTACGGCGGCGGATATGACTCTTCAAAGGGATGGTTCATACAGCCGACCATAATAAAGACCACGAATCCCAAGGGCAAGCTGATAACGGAGGAGATATTCGCACCCGTTGTAACGGTTTACACCTATCCGGACGAAAAGTATGAGGAAACCCTGCATCTCTGCGATGAGAGCACACCCTACGGACTCACGGGCTCCATATTCGCAAAGGACCGGGATGCCATAATCAAGGCAGAGAAGATACTGAGATACACGGCTGGAAACTTCTACATAAACGACAAACCGACCGGAGCAATCGTGGCAAGGCAACCCTTCGGCGGAGCAAGGAACTCGGGAACAAATGACAAGGCGGGATTCTGGATAAACATAACGAGATGGCTGAACCCGAGGACGATAAAAGAGACATCGGTGCCTGCAAGGGACTGGCCGAGGCCGTTTATGAAATAAAAACCTTTTTATATATTTTTATTACTCTTTATTTTCTTATTTTTCCTGCTGACTCGATGATATCCACATGATCCTCATATGCTTTTATCCTGCATAGGGCTTTCACCGGGACGCCCACGACACTTTCCAATGCCGCTCTGTTCTCGCTCTTGTCCACGGCAACAATGACATCCCTCAGGTGCGCTCCGCTCTGCCTAAGTGCCTGCACCACGGCTATCAGTGTCCCTCCCGTGCTCAGGACATCGTCCACAAATGTTACCACGCTATCCGGTTCTATACCGTTTATGAACATCTTCGCTCTGGAGTATCCTGTCACCTGTTCCACGGATATCTCTCCTTCGAGACCGTAGGAGCGCTTCCTTATTATGGTGAAAGGTATACCTGTCTTCACGGAAAGTAGGGATGCTATCGGAATCCCCATGGCCTCCGCCGTAACAATCCTTTCGACATCGAAATCTCCGATATCCAGCATGCGCTCCGCAACCTCTTCGAGAAGTTCCGGCTCTATGTACGGTATCCCGTCGGTTATCGGGTGTATCACATAGTTGTAGTTTCCTTTCTTTATTATAGGGGCGCTCTTCAGCGATTCTTCGAGTTTCATCTTTTCACGACCTTTTCATTTATACCGGCATACTTCAGAAGCTCAACCAGAGCGGTGTGATATTCATCGCCTTTGGAGCTGAGAAGCCTGCCGGCGATATCCTTGAGGGCATGGCCCAGCTCCCTCTCCGTCTGGGTGTACTGCCATTCCTTTCCCTTCTCGGCATGCATGGCGATAAGGAATGCGTAAGCGATCGCCTTGATATGTTCATCCTCGGAAGGCCACGAATCAACGGTTTTGGCAGCTTCCTTCGCACCATTGACGAGATAGGTCCTTCCCACCGCATCGCAGAACTCCGCGGCTTCACCGAGATTGTCATAGTTCGGAAGTTCTTTCAGCTTCTTATCGGCCTTAACGAGTTTCATTCCCTCTTCTATGAGTTCCAGAGGTGTTCTTCCCGAATTTTCGTATTCTTTCCATATCTCATCCGCAAGTGCTGTGTTTTCAAACGCTTTCCTGAGAGCGCTCTTTCCGACATCTTTCCAAAGCTGGTCCATCAGTTTGTTCAAAGATGCGTTGTCCAGCATCACGGCACCCTTTCTCAGATTGACGAAGATTTCCGCAATATTCCTGTATTTTCCGGGTTTGAGCGCATCCACAAAGGCCTTTTCATCGTTTCCGTAACATTTCCTTCCTATTATGAGGTATCTTCCGCCGCCCATCCCCTTTCTTCCGGACTCTATGCTCTGTATTATGAATTCTTTATCCGATATCTTTCCGTGGATGTATCTGTCCTTTATCTTTTTTATGTATCTCTTGTCTATCTTCGGGCAGTTCTGAGGGTCGGCCGCAGCCTCGAGGTCTATCTCCGCTTTGACTATAAAGTCATCCGTCACATCCTTGGCGCCTATCCCCTGGGTGAGAAGGGCAAAAAGATTTGTATCCTTCGATGCGCAGTGTTCGCAGAGCATGAAACTCAATCCCGCGGAGACCCATTCTATCGAAAGATAAGGAACCGGCTCTCCTTCGGCGAGATGCTTGCATTTTCTTTCGTTTCCCTCCCTCTTCATCCTGTATGGTATCTTCGAAACGGCTTCTCTGATATATTCCTCCGGCGGCTCGGCGCTCCTTCCGCTGCAGTAAAGCCTGTTCCGTGTTGCATAGAAGTGGAGGTCCTTTTTCAGTGCAAAGGGCATATACGCCAGAAGAAGCATCCTCTTATCGTGGTAGTTCTGCGTCCCGGCCAGCACTTCTTTAGGTGCCTTTCCGCGGACGGCATATATTATATCTCCAAATGGTGTATGAGTCGAAGCCACATAAGGAACCTGCCCCGTATCGGCTATCATGAGCATACCTGCATATCCCCTCGCTATCAGGTCTCCCTTCGAGGCAAGCTTTTCCAGTCTTTTTCTGTCTCCGGCGAATCTCTTTACCAGAGAGAGAGCTCTTTCCGTTTTTTTGAAAGTTCCCTCTGGGCAGCTTTCCGTGCATTCGGGAAGAAGAGGCGAATAATCGTCCGCAAGGGATTTTGCCCGCTGAACAAGGGCTTTTTGCTGTGATTTCGGGGGTGCTCTTGGTCCGAACCCCCTCCTTCGTCTGCTCACAGTGGGAGAAAAGCGGCCATGTTAAAAATACTTTGCTTATCTTCTATTTCCCATTCCACCGGGGGTAAAGATTGTGCTCTATTCCGAGAAGGTCGAGTATTCTGCCTACTATGAAGTCTATGCAGTCATCGACGGAGGCCGGTCTGTTGTAGAACGCGGGAGAGGGAAGGACGATATCCGCACCGCTCTCGGCCAGAGTAAGGAGATTTCTCAGATGGATTGCGCTCACAGGTGTTTCCCTCGGAACCACTATCAGCCTTCTTCTCTCCTTGAGTGCCACGGCTGCCGCTCTGGTTATCAGATTGTCGGAGATACCCGAAGCTATCTTGGCAACAGTGTTCATGGAGGCCGGAGCTATTATCATCGCATCGAAGGGAAAGCTTCCCGAGGCAATCGGTGCATCCATTGCAGACTCGTCATAGACCGTGGCGAGTTCTTCGAGATTTCGCTCTGTTTTTGAGGTCTCATACTCCATTATCTCCTTTCCCTGCCGTGAGAGAATGCAGTATTTTTCCCCGCTCAGCTCCTCCAGAAGCCTTATCCCGTATATCGACCCGGAAGCACCTGTTATTGCGATTATGTATCTCATTATTTCTTCATCTCGTCTCCGAGCTTCATCGCCGCATATATCGATTTCAGTCCCTTGTCCTTGTACGCATTGTATATTATGCTGTATGTCAGTGATGATTTCATGGTACCGGCGTGCCCGCATACAAGAACTATGTGCTTCTTCGGTACGCCTTCTTCCGTAAGTTCGTCCAGACCTTTTACATAGGTTCTTATGCGCTCCACATCTTTCTTTTCCCTATCCGAAATTGCTTCTGTCATATCATACTACCTTTATTGTTCCTGTAATCCCGGCATATTATTTATATCTATCGGCTCAAAGGAGCGCCTGCTTATGCAAGCGTATGTTCAACGAAAGTGTTTATATTATAAATTACATTTAAAAATAATGAAGAGCGCAAACTATAAATGCGATGCTTTCAGGTGGGCGCCACATACAACGGAAACCCGGGATCTGCAGGAGAGGAATTCGCCCTCAAGGTGCATGTAAAAGATAGCGGCCGCTGCAAATGCGGCATATGACGGGAGAATGGAAGTCACGAATGAGGATATAGACGATATAAAGGATTTCGTCCTTCCTTTTTCGCTGTAACATCCCTATTACATCATGATTGTTCTCTCATCCTCTTTTCCAGCACCTGCCTCTTTTTGAAGGCATTCAGTCTCAGATAGAACTTTGCGGCATCGAGCAGTGCATCTTCCGGCACGAGTCCGACAATCTCGCCTTCGACAATCCTGACGCCGAATCTCGAGGCTTCGGACTTTATCATCTCGAAGACCCGGTGTATGGGGGTCTTCTTGTAATTTGTGAGGTTCATTGAGACCTGAACGAGCCCTCTCTCCTTTATCTCGAAACCCATGGCTTTGACGAATCTCAGCCCGCCGCTCGAGTTTCTAACCGCCTTTGCTATGGACTTTGCAATTTTTATGTTATCTGTGCCCAGATATACATTGAAAGCCACGAGAGGCATGCGGGCACCTACGGCGGTCGCACCGGCTTTACCGATTTTTGCAGGTCCGAAGTCGGGCTTTCTGTCGGGATTCACTTCTATCTCCTTTTTAAGCCCCTCGTACTGCCCTCTCCGCACATCCGCAAGGTTTACCCTATCCGGTCTTGTGGCCGCCTCTTCGTACAGATAGACGGGTATCTTCAGTTCACCGCCTATGCGCTCTCCGACCTCCTTTGCCATTTCGATGCATTCTTCCATCTTCACATCGGATATGGGAACGAAGGGAATCACATCGGCGGCGCCCATTCTCGGATGCTCGCCCCTGTGCACGTCCATGTCTATCAGCTCTGCCGCCTTTTTCGCAGCTCTGAACGCAGCCTCTTTTACGGGGGCAGGCTCACCTATGAAGGTTATCACTGAGCGGTTGTGGTCGGCATCCATCTCCATGTCGAGCAGTTTTACGCCTTCCACGGATCTTATGGCATTCACTATCTCATCAACCACTTCCTCTCTTCTTCCTTCGCTGAAATTCGGTATGCATTCCACAAGTTTCATTTCAATCACCTCAGTCTATCGGCTGTCCTTTTTCTGCCTTTCGCAGCACGGATATCATCTTCATTCCTTCCTTTCTTGAGAAATCAGAGCCTTTTATGTCTCTGGATATCGCTGTCAGCCTCTCTATGAACTCTTCCATCTGGTTTACCGTGGGCCGGTGAAAATCCCGAGCAGGCATATCTTTACCTTCAGTTCCCTCATTTTTTCACCTATTCCTGCAGAAGAGCGCGCCTTGGACAGGACTTTACCTTACAGAACGCACAGGCCAGCTTATTTCGGTCTTTTTCAGATGTGTGGAGCGTTATGTCGTTTACCGAGGGCAGGGCTTTGATCTTTTCCAGCAGCCTTATCGGCACCGGACGCGTGAGGACCACAAATATCTTTCCATTGGACAGGAGCGGTTCTTCCCCGACTATCTGCCGCACATTGCACCCTTCCTCGCTAAGTATTGCGACAACGTCCTTGAGAGCGCATGAGAGCCCGTCCATATCCATCTTGAGCTCTATTACATCCCATCCGACTATCGGTCCGACCCTTCTAAGATTTGTCATGGGCTCTATTCTCTCGAAGATGGACCTCAGCGCATAGTTCTTCTCTATCTGCTCCACCGTATGGTACACTATCTTCCTGTTGACATCGGCGGCTCTGGCTATGCTGCTCACCGGAATCTCCACATTTCTTGAGAATATCTTCCCTTCTCTCACCGAAAAACCGCTGTTGAATATTATCTCAGCAACTTTTTTCCTAGCAGGGTACTCTCCGAAGTACGAATCGATGATGAGGGTCATAGGAGTAAATCGCCTTTGGTATATATAGGTGTCCCCTTACAGAGTCCTCCACATTATAAGAGCATCTTCCCCATCCTCATAATATGAGTGATAGGCCGTCCCTATGGAGAAACCCCTGTGAATGTAAAAATTCACGGCAGTGCTGTTGCTTTTCCTCACCTCGAGGTATATCCTTTTCGCACCTTCCTTCGCTGCCGAGGATACAAGCGCTTCGATAAGAGCTCCGCCTATACCTTTCATTCTGAAATCCGGATGTACCGCAAGCATCAATATCCTCGCATCTTCATGTGAGATGGTGCCGGCTATGAATCCCACGACCCTTCCCCGCTCTCCGGCAACCATGAAACCGTCCGGCCATGCCTCCTTTATCGATATGTAGAATCTGGGCTCGTATATCGTTTGCAGAGCTATTTCGGATATTTCCAGTATCGCTTCGAGGTCGCTTTTCTCAAACTTTCTTATACTGCTCATAGCGAGAATACCCACATAGCGGTCTCTTCCGGAAGGTCCTCTTTTTCGAAGTCAATGCTGTTTCCGAGCTTCATCACCCTCTCTTTCGGGAGCTTTTCCAGAAATCCGTTAACAGGCTTTATAGAGAGAGAAAGCCCCCCTATTCTGTAATGCATCGGCACGACGACCCGAGGCGCTATCTTTTCGGTGATGGCCCATGCTTCATCCGGCCCAACCGTGAATATATCTCCCACGGGAATGAAGAGTATGTCCGCACCTTTTAGTTTTTTAATGACGCTGTCATCGGGAATGTGCCCTATATCTCCCATATGAACGAAGTCCATCCCATCCATCGTGAATCTGTAAATGCTTATCTCACCTCTTTTTCTGCCCTGCACATGGTCATGGTACTCCTTTATTCCCTCTATTCTCACACCTTTTTTTGTCGTTTTTCCCACGAAATCCCTCACGACATCCGGAGAACCCCTCACAACCCTTACGGCATTGTGGTCGAAATGCTCGTGTGTGATGAGAACAAGCTCCGCACTCACGGAAGGCGCAGGTATCCCCAGGGATTTCCCGTCATGCGGGTCTGTCACCACAGTAGTGGAATCTGTAATCTCAAAGCAGGCATGTCCGTGCCATCTTACTATCATCGGTATCCCGTCAAGCATAAACGGGTTGGTATTTAGATATTACTGAAAGTGCCATACGAAAAATTATAAAATAGCCGCCTTATTCCCCCGGGATGGCCGCCTGGAGAATTGAAGAATACAGACAGATGCTGAGCAGGCTCGGAAGACCGGAGGATGTGAGGAGAATATCGGAGGAAAAAGGCATCGAATACGAGGTATTATGGTCCATATTCACACAGAACATGGTGCGGAGGGCGATATACCGCCACAGAGATATGCTTGCAAGGTCCGATGAACTGATATCCATGTGGAAATCCGGGCTTTCCGTATGTGCAATAGCGGAAAAAGAGAAGTATCCGCCGGTGCTGACGGCCCGAATGATACTCACTGCCGCAGGTCTCTCGAAGAAGAAGATATCGAAAGCCATGAAGGAACCGGCGATTCTCAGAGATGTCAGAATGGAAAGAGAGATATTCGAGGCAATGGAGAAGGATTATCTCTATTCATGGAATGCCCATGAGGAACAGATAAGAAGGGGTCTGGACGGCGAGAAAAGGCTGTTCGAATGGCTTGATTCCAAGGGATGGGAGTACGTTCGGCAGGATGAAATGACCTCCGGAGAAGGGGTAAAGACTCCGGATGCTCTGCTGAGGAGAAATGTGAAGATAAAAGGAAGGAGCGTACGATGGCTTGATTCCAAGGCGCTCTTCGGGGACCCTGATGAGATAAAAAGGAGCTACAGAAGGCAATTTTTGCCGTATATAGAGAGATTCGGGGCGGGTGCTGCGGTTTACTGGTACGGATATGTGGAAATGAAGAGAGAACCCGAGGGGCTTCTAGTTATAGACGATGAGATAGAGAATCTCTAAAACAGTGTGTCCTGCATGACCTTCTTCTTCCTGCCGCATATGGCATACTCGTCCCCATCCCAGAAGATATCCATATCCGGATGCTCTGCCTGAAGCTCGCCTATCTTCTTCAGGATATCACCCAGCGTTATGTTCGGGTCTCCTTTTTTCACGCGCACTATCACGATTTTCTCATCCATATCTTCCGTTCTCCAGATAACTTTTCTCATAAATACTTTGCCATTGCCGCCAGCACTCCTTCGGCTCTTTCGAAATCGACCATCGCCAGCACACTGCCTTTCTTGGAAAGGGAAGCGAGCTTTTTTCCCATGTATTCCTCTCTTTCCCTTTCCACCGCCCTCAGGCCTCTGTTCCTGCTTATGAAGCGGTCCCACTGGATTATGAAATCTTCCACGCTCCTCACTTTGAAGCTCTTTCTCTCAAGCCTTCTTTCCCTCATCATGTGTCCTATAAAATCCATGCCGGAAACATTCTCTATATATGTGTCCGCAAACTCATCGTCGTTCATATCGAGCGGCACAAGTGGAACTTCCAGTCGGTCCGCAGCTTTCAGAAATTCGACATAGCACGGAGCGGGTGCCCTGACCTCGCCGAAAGTTCTGAGATTTGCGAGGTAAGCCTCCTCATATGCATACAGGCCTATATCGAACTCTCCTTCTCTGAGATACTGCCTTAGACCCAGAAGCTCTTCCGGTGATAACGAGATGGCGGCTATGTTGGGCGGGCTCTCGTGAGCTCTTTTCTTAACCGCCTCCCCTTCGGAGACAAGTCCCTTTATTGCCGCAAGAACGGTTATTTTTCCCATATTGTGCTCTTTCATTCTCTCTTCCTCTCCATAAGAAGTTCCATGAGGTCTTCCAGCGAGGAATTCATCAGCTCCTTGAATGTTATCACGGGAACTCCGGAAATATCCTTTTTCCTTATCTCCCTTCTCACGAATATCACGGCATTCTGCTCTGCTATATCAGACACCTCTCTGACAATCTCCGCCTTCTTAACGAGAGTTCGGGTATAATCCCCTACATTTGTCAGAAGGACATCCTTCTCCATCTCGGTGAGCGCATCAAAAGGACATTTCACGGTGGGGAACACACGATAGCCCATCTGGTCCAAGAATTCGAATATCTCGCCGTATCTTCTGTCGAACTCCGCCTCTCTTTCCTTTGCCTCATAGCGGCTAGGACTGAAAAGATCCATCGGAAGTATGAGCGGGACGCCGAGAGCCTCCTCAAGGTTTATCGCCGCCTCCACCTCCATACTCATCCCTTCCTCGTACATCTTCACCGTTCTTCTCGAAACACCGGCCGCTGATGCAATCTCCCCCAGCGAGAGCCCGCGCTCTTCTCTTACTTCCCTCAGCAAATTTCCGTCTATTCTCACATAGAATCCTCCGGGTGCGGCGAATATCAGCGGAGCATTGCCGCTCTCAAGGAAATCTTCAATCGTCGGGTATGTTATTACGGGTATCCCCATTCTGCTGTATACCACTCCATCCTCAAGGTCTGAAGAGCTGCTTTTTTCAGAGATTACAAGCGGCGAACCATCCAGAACATCCGCGAGAAGTCGCATCTCCTCAGCATCTCTGTATGCAAGTGCATCGACGTTCTGAAGTGCTTTTATTATCAATAGAGTATCATCTCTTCTGGCGACTATGTCAAAGCTTATGCTCTTTATGTGATGTATCTTTGAGACATAGAAACCTGTCTTCGAAAGCAGAGCGCTCAGCCTCTCAAGTATCGCCCATTTGTCCATATCGATATTATCTATGCCATTTCTTCTATATATAGTTTTCGGAAATCTGGGCATTGGTGTCTGTTCGGCGAAAAAAGTAAATACGCTAATTCTGTATTGGAATTATAAGAAAAATCATAACTCTAAGAAATGAAAGAAATATATACCCCAAACTTAGCAGGTGATAAAAACGAAGATTTTACTCATATCTCCCCCAACAAGTAGCGCTATCAAGACCGTAGTCGGGGTCACCGGCCCCCCTTTAGGTCTGGCCTATCTTGCATCTATGGTGAGGGAGGAGCATGATGTGAAAATAGTTGATTCCCTTACCGAGGGTTATAACTATGAAGATGTTAAGAAAATAATAAAGAAATACAACCCTGATATTGTAGGTATAACTTCCACAACATCCATGATTCCAGACGCATATGCTGTGGCAAAAATGGCAAAAGAGATAAATGAGAATATGAAAATAGTTATAGGGGGCCCTCATGTGACATTCACTCCCGAGAGAACGGTAAAAGAATGCCCCTGTATTGATTTCATAGTTCGAGGGGAAGGTGAGATTACTTTCAAAGAACTTGTGGATACACTTGCGAAAAATGGCGATCCCGAGAACATTCTGGGATTGAGTATTAATACAGCAGAAAAGGTGAAAAATAACTTACCGAGGCCTTTAATTAAAGATGTAGATAGTATACCCTTTCCATCCTATGATTTGCTTCCAATGGATAAATATCAAGCTGACGGCATGAAGTTCGGCACAATAATAACTTCAAGAGGTTGTCCGTTCAACTGTATATTTTGCTCTTCATCCCTTCAATTCGGCAAGCAGTGGAGAGGACATAGCGATAAAAGGGTTATTGAAGAGCTTAAACTCCTCTACGAAAAATATGGGCGAAGGGAGATCGAATTTCTCGATGACACCTTCACTTTGAACAGGCCGAGAGCGATAAGGATAGCAAAAAGAATAAGGGAAGAAGGTCTGGATATCTCATGGAGCGCCTCGTCAAGGGTCGATCTCTTTAATTCTGATGTGGCTGAGGCCTTAAAGTATGGAGGTTGCCATACAGTGTACTTCGGTATAGAGTCCGGCTCCCAAAAAACCCTCGATTTTATTGGAAAAAGAATTACACCGGAGCAATCTATGAGAGCTGTTAAAAACGCAAAGACCAAAAAACTCCACGCACTAGGCTCGTTTGTAATAGGATTTCCAGAAGAGACAAAAGAGGATGTGAAAAAGACGATAAAATTCTCAAAGAAGGTTGGAGTGGATTACGCACAGTTCACCATAGCTACGCCCTATCCTGGAACACGTCTATGGGACTATGCTATATCAAGAAAATTGATTTTCACTTACGACTGGAGGAAATATACCACACTTGATCCAGTTATGAAGCTTATGAATTTCTCATCAGAAGAGATTAAAAAGCTTCTTCGATGGGCATATATTTCCTTCTACATGCGACCAATGTATCTTATAAATGATCTAATCACACAGAAAGGTTTTATATTCAGAAGAGCGATTCCCAATGCTATAAGAGTTGCAAGACAGACAATAAATGCCAAGTGATCGATGAGTTTGAAATGTTTTTACCTTAAATTTCATCTTTTAGATTAATTTTTGATATTTTATAAAAATAAAAACAAAGACCCTTTACGGACCTCCCCACGGATTGACAGAAGAGTTTGCTTCTGTTGAAGGAGAAGTGCCTGTCTTCAACCCTTCC